>JACNFT010000076.1:6939-12357 GCA_014384505.1 Cryomorphaceae bacterium
CGTTAAAATCATAAATAAAGAAGAGAAAATAATCTCTTTGTCAGATTACGGAATTTATAATTTAATTTTCCCATCACAACCATCTATATCAAAAGGAGAGAATGCTGAAGATGTTCCTTTTTACTTTAATGAGGAATACTATGCAAACAATGATTTTTATACACATAAATTAATTACTACTGAATATTTAGGTAAAATGAGAGGCCAACAATTAGCTAGAATTTCAATTTCTCCATTTCAGTACAATCCTGTAACTAATGAACTTAAGGTAATTACAAAAATGGAGGTGAAAGTAGTATTTAAAAATACTGATATTTCAGCACACCTTTCTAATAAACAAAGATATTATTCTCCTGAATTTGAACATTTGTATAAAAGTTGTTTAAATTATATGCCAATGCAAGAAAAGGATGTTATCACTACTTACCCTGTTAAATATGTAATTGTTTCTGATCCTGCTTTTCAATCTACATTGCAGCCATTAGTACAATGGAAAACCAAAAAAGGCTTCCATGTAGTTGAGGCTTATACGAATGATCCTGCAGTTGGAAATACAACAGCTTCTATTCATACTTATTTAAAAGATATGTATGATAATCCTGCAGATGGAATTTCCCCAACTTATGTTTTATTTGTAGGGGATGACGGGCAAGTGCCATCTTTTGATAATGGTAATCACTTATCAGACATGTACTTTTGTGAGTTTGATGGAGGAGGAGATTTCTATCCTGAAATGTATTATGGAAGATTTTCAGCCACTATTGCTGAAGAAGTGGAAGTGCAAGTTAATAAAACGTTAACTCACGAAAAATACCTTTTCTCTGACCCTTCTTTCTTAGATGAGATAGTCTTGATTGCAGGAGTAGATGCATCTATGGCGCCTACATATGGGAATGGACAAATAAATTATGGAACAGATAATTATTTTAACACTGCTCATGGTTTAACGATTTATAATTACTTGTATGGTTCAGGTACACCAATTACTTCTGATATGTCAGGAGCTTCAGCAGCTATAATTGCGGATGTAAGTGCTGGAGTTGGTTTTGCAAATTATACAGCTCATTGTGGTTCTAATGGTTGGTCGGATCCTAGCTTTTCAACTTCTGATATTTCAGGTTTACAAAATTATGATCAGTATGGCTTTATGGTGGGTAACTGTTGTCAGTCTAATAAATTTGATGTTCCTGTTTGTTTTGGGGAGGGACTTTTAAGAGCAAACAATAAAGGTGCTGTAGGTTATATAGGTGGTTCAAATAACACATATTGGAATGAAGATTTCTGGTGGGCAGTTGGTAATGGAAGTATATCAGCAAATCCAACTTATGCAGGTACAGGTTTAGCCCTTTTTGATTGCTTAATGCATGAAAATGGCGAGCAAGAGGCTGATTGGTTCATTACTGCAGGGCAAATGATTCATTCAGGTAATTTAGCTGTTACGCAGGCAGGAGGCTCTGAGCAGTATTATTGGGAAATTTATCATTTAATGGGAGATCCTTCTCTTATGCCATATATTGGAGTGCCTACTGCTCTTTCTGTTTCTCATGCTTCTGCCGCTCCTGTTGGGACAACTACTTTTTCAGTTAATGCTGAAGAGAATGCATATGTAGCTATTTCAATGAATGGAGTACTTTTAGACGCCCAATTAGCTGATGTTACTGGAATTGTGAATTTAACTTTTTCTGCAATAGCCAATGTTGGAACTGCAGATATTGTAGTTACTAAACAATTTAAACAACCATATCAAGGTACGATTCAAATTATCTCTCCTAATGGCCCCTATGTAATTTATGCGACAAATACAATTGATGATGTTGCCGGTAATAATAACTCTTTAGTAGATTATAATGAATTAATTAGTATGGATGTTGATGTTCAAAATGTAGGGTCAGTAAATGCGAATTCGGTTAATGTTACTTTGTCAACTAATGATCCGACAGTTACAGTAATTAATAATTCAGCGGTAATTACTATAATTAATCCATCACAGATTTTAAGCATTCCTACTCCTTTTACTTTCCAAGTTACGAATAATATAATTGATCAGCATGTAGTGGTGTTTACGCTAGACATGATAGATAATTTAAGCAACACTTGGAGTTCAACTATTAATGTATTGTTAAATTCTCCGGTATTAGACCATACAACTTTTACTATTAATGATGTAGCTTTAGGAAACGGAAACGGAAGGTTAGATGCTGGTGAAACTTTAGACCTTGTTATTGATGCAACGAATACAGGACATGCTGATATTGATAATTTAACAGCTGTATTAGGAAGTTTATCTTCTTATGTTACAATTAATACTGCATCAGTAAATGTAGCTTCTTTGAATACAAATCAGCAACAAGCCACCGTATTTAATATTACTGTTAATGCAAATACTCCTGTTGGTACTTATGTTGAGTTTCCTTATGATATAACGGATGGTGTATATGCACATAACAATACATTCAATGCTATAGTAGGAATTATTAATGAGGATTATGAAACAGGTGATTTCACAAACTATGCTTGGGTTAATGATCCTTTGTATCCTTGGGTAATTGATAATGCAAATATTTATGAAGGAGTTCATTCATCAAAGTCAGGGGCTGGACTTCCGGATGGTGAAGTTTCACACCTTAATATAAATATTGATGTAACTGCTGATGGTGATATTTCATTCTTTAAGTTTGTTTCTTCTGAACAAGATTATGATTTTTTACAATTTTATATTGATGGCAACAAACAAGGAGAATGGTCAGGTATTGATAATGCTTGGAGTTTTGTTTCTTTCCCCGTTACTGTAGGTAATCACGATTTCGAATGGGAATATGATAAAGATGGTGCATTGGCAGATGGACAAGATTGTGCATGGATTGATTATATTGTTTTCCCACCTATGTATATTGCTCCATCAGCTGTAGTTGAAAGTAAAATTGATTTTGAATTATTTCCAAATCCAACAATGGGTAGTTTTAATCTTACCTTTAATGATGTTATAAATCATGAGGTTGAAATATATGATAATGCAGGTAGGATAATTGAAAAAATGGTAGATCAAAAAGGAATGTCTTTATTTGATATTAAAAAATATGCAGCAGGAACTTATACTATAAAAGTAATGCCTGAAGGAGTGACGTATCAGATAATAAAGCAATAATGGGAAAAGCTCTTGGTATTGATTTTGGTACTAAGCGAACAGGTATAGCCATTACTGATGCAATGCAAATTATTGCTGGTGGTTTAACGACTGTACTAACTCATTTGTTAGATGATTTTATTGCTGATTTAGTTCAGAAAGAAAGTATTGAATGCTTTGTAGTTGGCGATCCTAAAAACCTAGATGGTAGTAATACTGATAGTACTGGGCATGTAAATGGTTTTGTGAAACGCTTACAAAAAAAATACCCTACAATTCCAGTACATCAAATAGATGAACGCTTTACTTCTAAAATTGCTAAGCAAAGTATTTTGGCAAGTGGAATTAAGAAGAAAGGAAGACAAAATAAAGCACTGGTTGATGAAGTAAGTGCAACTATTATTTTACAGAATTATTTGGATTATAATTGATTCTAGCTGTAATTCGTTTATTTATTATACTAACCGTTTGAGCTAGAAATCGATTAATAATTAATTTAAAAAATAACAACTAAATGTTATTTTAAGCTTGTTAATAGGTGTAATAAGTTAATTTTAAACTAATTACCTTATTTTTATAAAGATATAAGTCGTACGTATTTATACGTATAGAAAATAGATGTATTTCACTATATTTGCAGCTTAAAATTATAGGGAAGTCGAAAACTAATTTAGAGTAGACAATATTAAAATAAATAAATTATGAAAAAGATTTACAGTTTAATGGTGGTTGCTATTTTAGGGACTACAACAATGTTTGGTCAAGGATTTGGAGTAGGTTTAGATTACATGATGTTGTCAGGTACAATGATAGAATCTGAGAGTGGAATTGCGGTAAAAAATACTGCAGGAGAGGATGTAAGTAGTAGTTCAGCTGTATTAAATTTAAGTTACACACATCCTTTATCTGAAAAATTAGATATGGTGGGTTCTTTAGGTTATGGTATGGGATTTGGTCTTATTCCAATGAAAGCAAGTCTTTCTTATGGAATTACTTCTAATGTGTCAGCAAACTTTGGAATGGGATTATATATGATTACAGATGATTCATATGCACCATATGAAGGTACTATTGGAGAAGATGAATGGAAAGGTTCATCAAACGAATTTGGTTTAAACTTTGGTGTTAATTATCAAATGAATGCAATAGGTATTGGTGTTGGGTATGATATGATTAAAGGAGGTGACGATACTTATACACTAAATGCAATTACTATTGGTCTTTCTTATGCTTTTGGAAGTAGTTCTGAAAAAGGTGATAAGCCTGCAAAAAAGAAGAAGCCTGCAAAAAAGAAAAAGACTTCAAAATAATAACTAATTAATTAATAAAATGAAAAATATAAAAAAAATAATTTACTTCTTTTCTCTATTGCTTTTTGTTAGCTCTTGTTCGTTTTCAGAGAGAATAACTCTACCGCAATATGTAACAGTAGAAACAATTAATTCTTTGCAAAACGGTATGTCAAAAACTGAAGTTGCAAATAAAATGAGTGTAGCCCCTTTTGATGCTTATCATGCTTTACAGAGTGGTTGTGAGCTTTATAGTTATAAATATGTTTTGAATGACCAAAAAATAAGACCTATAGATAAAGATAGACGTACTGGTTTAAAAGGAAATCAAGCGCATTATACACAGCCTAAGGATGTTTATGTATATTTTAAAGATGATAGATTGGTTGATATTATTACAGATTTAGGAATAGCTCATGGAACTGACTTAGCTGATTTTGGTAATACACTTGAGTCCTCTTGTGCAGGACCAATTTCTGGATGTACGGATGCTGAAGCATTAAACTACAATAAAGAAGCAAATACAGATAATGGTAGTTGTGAGTACTGTCCTTGTGATCAGATGAAGAATCCAGATTATGACCCTATTAGAAATTGTGGCGATAAATGTATCCCTATAGAATCAGTAGCCAAAAAAGCTAATACTTCAGAAGATGACTGTACAATTTGTGATATTGTTAAAAATGCGTCAGCAAATACCACAATAAATGTAACAACTGTAGCTCCTTGGGAAGGGGCTAGTGCTAAACAGACATCTGATAGTTCTAATTCAAAATCAAACTCTAAAGCATTAGAAAAAAGAAAAAAGAAACTTGAAAAGTTGAATAAATCATTAGCTAAATCTAAAGCAAAAGATGCTAAAAAGGGCAAGGTTTCAAAAAAGACTAAAATATTACAGGTAGTCTTAGACAAATTAAATAATAATAAATAATAATAATAAATAATATATAATATATATATATAGATATTAATAGTGATTGCATCTTGTGGTTATAGCGCATCTTT
>JACNFT010000001.1 GCA_014384505.1 Cryomorphaceae bacterium
GGGCCAATAAAACAAATCCTAGTAACCAAGGCCAAATATCGCTCCAACCGATAGGTGCTTCCATGGGTTGTTTTATATCTTTTAGTTCTGCACCTTCTTCTAAAATTATAGTTTGTACAGTTAAGAGTAAGCCTTCTGTTTTGCTGTTTGCTGAAAAAGAAATAGGTGGGATATAGTAGCTTCCACTATCCCAAGCTGTTATGATGAAGTTTTGTGAAATTAAATTTTCAGTTGTATCTATTTTTCCCTCCTGAATAATCTCAATTCCTTCCACTAAAAACTCTTCATAAGTAGGCCAAACTTCTGTTTTGCCAATAGTATTACTAATACTAAAGTTTATTTGCTCGCCAATAAGAATAGAGTTGGTGTCCAATACTGCTGTTTGGGCAAAAATGAAATTGCTAATAAATAGGCATAAGATTAATTTTTTCATCTTCTTTTTCCTCTAGTTTTAAAAAAATTAATAAGGGGTTTTACATAATCTGTCCCTGTGGTTATGTCAATTAAATCCACACCACTAGCTGGGAATAGCTTGCGTAACTTCTCAGTAGCTTGGGCTCTATTTTTCGCAAAATTATCACGAACTTTTTTGCTTGAAGTATCTACAAATAGCATCTTTTCTGTTTCAGCATCTTGCATAGGTACAAGCCCAACATTGGGTAAAGTATCTTCTCTCTTATCGTGTATTCTTAGAGCTACTAAGTCGTGTTTTTTACTGGCAATTTTTAAGGGTCTGTCAAATTCTTTACTCATAAAATCAGAGAGAATAAAGCAAATACTTCTTTTCTTAATTACAGCTGAAAAATACTCTAAAGCGCCCGCAATATCAGTACCTTTTCCTGTTGGCTCAAAAGCTAATACTTCACGGATAATTCGTAAGATATGGCTTTTCCCTTTTTTAGGAGGGATAAATTGTTCTACCTTATCTGTAAAGAAAATAACACCTACTTTATCGTTATTATTAATGGCTGAAAAAGCAAGTATAGCGGCAAGCTCAGTAGCTAATTCTCTTTTAAATTGTTCCTGAGTTCCGAAATTACCGGATGCTGACATATCAATTAGTAGCATGACAGTCATCTCTCTTTCTTCCTCAAATACTTTTACAAATGGAGAGTTATAACGGGCAGTTACATTCCAATCAATGGATCGGATATCATCTCCTGGTTGATATTCTCGTACCTCTGAAAAAGCCATACCCTTCCCTTTAAAAGCCGTATGGTATTCTCCAGCAAATATATGGTTGGAGAGTCCTTTGGTTTTTATCTCAATCTTACGGACTTTTTTTAAAAGTGCTGAGGTGCTCAAGCTGATTACTGTTTTTATTTATTACTTATTAGTTGCTGTTGTATATTGGCTAATAGCAAAGTAGTTTATTTTTTCAATTTACGGAATCTCTACTGCATTTAAAATTTCAGTAATAATATCTTCTGAAGTAATATTTTCAGCTTCAGCCTCATAAGTAAGTCCAATCCTATGGCGCAATACATCATGACAAAGGGCACGCACATCTTCAGGAATTACATAACCTCTACGCTTTATAAAAGCATAAGCCTTACTTGCAGCTGCTAGGTTAATACTTGCTCTTGGTGAACCTCCAAAAGAAATCATATCCTTGAATTTTGCTAATCCGTATTGTTCAGGATATCTTGTGGCAAATACAATATCAATAATGTATTGCTCAATTTTTTCATCCATGTATACCTCTTTTACTAAATCACGAGCACGAATTATAGCATCTGTTTTTAGTACTGTATTGGCAGTAGGGAAAGTTTTTGCAAGATTGTGGCGAATAATCATTTTTTCTTCTTCCTTTCTAGGGTAGTCAATCACTACTTTAAGCATAAATCTATCCACCTGTGCTTCAGGTAATGGGTAAGTTCCTTCCTGTTCAACAGGATTTTGAGTTGCCATAACTAGAAAAGGTTTGTCTAAAGGATAAGATTCGCCACCAATAGTTACTTGGCGTTCTTGCATGGCTTCCAGTAGTGCTGATTGCACCTTGGCAGGAGCGCGATTTATCTCATCTGCAAGAATAAAGTTAGCGAATATAGGTCCTTTTTTTACTGAGAAAGTTTCGTTTTTAGGACTGTATATTTGTGTTCCGATAATATCGGCAGGTAACAAATCAGGCGTAAATTGCAAGCGACTAAATTTTGCATCAATTGTTTTGGCAAGTGTGCTTATGGCTAGTGTTTTTGCCAGCCCAGGCACTCCTTCTAAAAGGATGTGACCATTAGAAAGTAAAGCAACTAGAAGACGTTCGCTCATGTGCTTTTGCCCAACAATTACTTTGTTGAGTTCTAGCATTAGCATATCAATTATGGCGCTTTCTTTGTTTATTTTTTCGTTTAGTTCTTTTAAATCAGTTTGTACTATTTCAGTCATTTTATATTTTTTTAGCGAATGCAAATTTAAGTTTTGTAAATTAATTTGCAAATGTGAACGCTATTTTTTTCTGAATATTTTATAAAATAAAAAATTCCACTTTTTTGGTAGAATTTTTAAAGTGCGTAAGTATCTTCGATTAGGTTG
>JACNFT010000056.1 GCA_014384505.1 Cryomorphaceae bacterium
TTTTATTCCGTTTCTAGTATCTTTAGAAAAGAGCAATCTTTTTTCAAATATGATTGGTTTGCAAAGCAACTTAATAACGTAAGTCATTTTTTTGTTCAAGATCAAAATTCAAAAGAATTATTAAAAAAAATTGGTTTTTCCAACTGTACTGTTGCTGGCGACACCCGTTTTGATAGCGTTGCTTCTAATACTCAAAACGCAATAAGCATTCCTTTAATAGAAAAATTTTCCGAAAATAAAACCACCATTATTTGTGGAAGTACTTGGCCTAAGGATGAAGCCCTTTTAGCAAAATACATTAAGGAAAATCCTAATTACAATTATATTATCGCGCCACATGAGATGCAGCATATTAATGAATTAAAAAAACAGACTAATGCTTTATTATTTTCAAAAGCAGATAGTACAAATATCAGTAATAGTACTGTACTGATTATTGACAGTATCGGTATCCTTTCTAATATCTATAAGTATGGTAATCTTGCTTATATTGGGGGAGGATTTGGGTCAGGAATTCATAATATACTTGAAGCTGTTGCTTATGGCTTGCCTGTTATGTTTGGACCTAATTATCAAAAATTTAAAGAAGCAAATGAATTGATAGCATTAGGAGGAGCAAAAGAAATTAGTAATCACTCAGAACTTGAAACTACTATTTTATCTTTTATTGATTTTGACAGCTCAATAAGTAAAAACTATATTAAAAATAATGCTGGAGCAACTGACATTATAATAAGTAGTATCTAATATATTTATTCTAATTCTTGTTTGCTTGCAAAAGCATTTAAAAACAAAAAAGCAGAGACTTTCGTCTCTGCTTTTTGTACCCGGGACGGGACTTGAACCCGTACGGACTAATGTCCATTGGATTTTAAGTCCAACGTGTCTACCAATTCCACCACCCGGGCAGGGTAAATGTTTTGTTTTTTAAAGAACTTGCGAGCGAGTGATGAGATTCGAACTCACGACCCCCACCTTGGCAAGGTGATGCTCTACCCCTGAGCTACACTCGCAATATGGACGGCAAATTTAATTAAATAATTAATACCACAAAACCAAAAACTACTTTCCTAATAGTTTTTTTATTTCATTCAATTTCATCAAGGCTTCAACTGGCGTTAATGTATTGATATCCAACATTTTTATTTCTTCTCTTAACTCTTCTAATATAGGGTCATCTAACTTAAAAAAGCTCAACTGCATATCACTTCCATCAGTTATCGCCTCAGTATTACTTTCTTTTGTTCTTAAAGATTCTAATTGTTTCAGAATTTTTTCTGCTTTTCTCACAATCTGCTTTGGCATCCCTGCCATTTTCGCTACATGTATACCAAAACTATGCTCACTCCCTCCTTCCTTTAATGTTCTGATAAAAATAATATTTTTTCCACTTTCCTTTACTGATACATTATAATTTCTTACTCTAGAAAATTGTTCTGTCATTTCATTTAGTTCATGATAATGAGTAGCAAACAATGTTTTTGCTTTCGTAGGATGCTCATGCAAATATTCAGCAATTGCCCAAGCAATAGAGATACCATCATAAGTACTTGTCCCACGCCCTATTTCATCTAACAATATCAAGCTATTATCCGACAGATTATTCAAAATACTAGCAGTTTCATTCATTTCCACCATAAAAGTAGACTCTCCCATTGATATATTATCGGAAGCCCCTACTCTAGTAAATATCTTGTCTACCAAACCGATTTCTGCACCTTCTGCAGAAACAAAACTTCCTATTTGAGCCATTAGCACAATAAGTGCAGTTTGCCTTAACAAAGCTGATTTACCAGACATATTAGGTCCAGTTATCATCATGATTTGTTGCTTATCTCTATTCAATGTTACATCATTAGGAATATAGGGTGTGCCCATTTCCAATTGCTGCTCAATTACAGGGTGTCTTCCTTTTCTTATTATTAAATCAGAACCAGTATTAACACTTGGTTTAGCATAATTATGTGTTTTTGCTATAGAAGAGAATGAAAGTAAACAATCCAATTGTGAAATTATATAAGCATTTTGCTGTATCACCTGAATATGTTCTGCTATACTTTGTACTAATTCAGAAAATAGGCCATTTTCAATTTCTGAAATTCTACCTTCAGCACTTAAAATCTTGTGTTCATATTCCTTTAACTCTTCAGTTATATAGCGCTCAGCATTTACAAGCGTTTGTTTTCTAATCCACTCCTCTGGTACTTGCTCCTTAAACCTATTTCTCACCTCCAAATAATAACCAAATACATTATTAAAGGATATCTTTAAAGAGGTAATTCCAGTCCGTTCAATCTCTCTTTCAAGCATTTTATTCAAATATTCCTTTCCTGAATTTTGAATAGAACGCAATTCATCAAGTTCCTGATTTACCCCTTCTTTTATAACATTACCTTTATGGACCAGCATAGGGGGATTGTCACTTAATTCCTTTTCTATCCTATTCTTTATAGTGTCACAAGTATTTATGTTAACAGCTAATTGTTCTAAATCTTTGCAAGATGATGAGCAAATTTCTTGAATAGGTTTCAAAGCAATCAAGGCATCTTTTAATCTTGCGCATTCCCTTGGGTTTATACGTAGAGTAGCTACTTTTGATATCAAGCGTTCTAAATCTCCAATGCTAGCTATCTGCTCAGAAAGCACATTTGAAAGATTTTCACTTGCAAGCATCTGATCAACTATGTTATGGCGTACAGATATTTGTTCTATATTTTTTAAGGGCAAGGCCAACCATCTTCTCAGCATCCTGGCTCCCATTGCTGATTTTGTATCATCTAACACCTCAATCAATGTTTTTGCGCCTTGATTTGGTGAATAAAACAATTCCAAATTTCTAATTGTAAATCTATCCATCCACACATATTTTTCTTCTTCAATGCGTGAAATTCCTAAAATATGCTTTGTTTGATGATGATGCGTTTCATTTAAATAATGTAATGCCACACCTGCAGCAATAACACCATCAGTTAGCTCAGTAACACCAAAACCTTTTAAGGAATTTGTATCAAATTGCTTGTGCAGTAAATCATTGGTATAATCAGTTGTAAACGCCCAATCATCCAACATATAAGTATAGAAAGAAGAACCAAAATCTTCTTCAAATTTTCTGTTTTTTGTTTTCTGATAAATTACTTCAGTAGGACTCAAACTTTGCAATAATTTATCTACATAATCACTATTACCTTCTGCTATCAGAAACTCTCCTGTTGAGATATCTAAGAAAGAAACTCCAATATTTTTCTTTCCATAAAAAACTGCTGCTAAAAAATTATTTCTATTTGATTCTAGCGTTAATTCATTGTACGAGACACCTGGCGTCACCAATTCAGTAACTCCTCTTTTTACTATTCCTTTTGCCTGTTTTGGGTCTTCCAACTGGTCACAGATTGCAACTCTTTCTCCTGCCCTTACTAATTTAGGCAAGTAAGTATCTAATGAATGATAAGGAAAGCCAGCTAATTCAATTTTTGAATCCCCATTATTCCTTGCTGTAAGTACAATTCCTAAAATCCTAGATGCTTTGACGGCATCTTCCCCAAAGGTTTCATAAAAATCACCAACTCGAAATAATAATAAAGCACCAGGATGCTTTTTTTTTATTGCATTATACTGCCCCATTAATGGAGAAATTTTCTTTTCTTTCTTCTTCTTTACTGACAAAAATATATTCTTTAATTTTGCAACAAATATAAGTGATGAAAAAGTTAAAAAACAAAGATTTACAAAGAATAAATATTGAAGCATTTAAAAGTGCTGAAAAAACACCTATTACAATAGTGCTGGACAATGTAAGAAGCGCCATAAATGTAGGATCTGTATTTCGAACTTCTGATGCTTTTTTAATTGAGAATATTATTCTATGCGGTATAACAGCCACTCCTCCTAACAAAGAAATTCGTAAAGCTGCACTTGGATCAACTGACTCTGTAAAGTGGGAATACATTAAAAATACAACTGATGCTGTAAAACAATTAATTAAAGACGGATATCACGTTGTAGGTATAGAACAAGCAGATAAATCGACTCAACTAAACGAATTTGAATTACCTAAAAAACCAATTGCAATTATATTGGGGAATGAAGTGAATGGAGTTGACCAGCAGGCAATTGACCTTTGCAATGAAGTTATAGAAATACCACAATTCGGCACAAAACATTCCCTAAATATAGCCGTAACTTCCGGTATTATTATTTGGGATTTATGGAAGAAATTGAATACTTAATCAACAATCTCGAAATCAACTCTTCTGTTAATTTCTGCTAGACTATTTGCTTTAATATCACCTTCTAAATCGCTAGTAATTTCTATCACAGAAGACAATGGTTCTGTCTCACCTTTAGTATTCGCAGTCAATCTATCAGCCTCAATACTGTAATTTAAAACTAAATAATTAATTACTGCATTTGCTCTTTTTAATCCTAATTGTTTATTAAATTTTGGTGTTCCAATATTATCAGTATGCCCAATAACATTCAAATTAACATCCGGATTATTCTTTAGTAATAAAGCCATAGTTGCTATTCTATTCACATTAGAATTTCCCACTTTAGCACTTCCAGAATTAAAATAAATAGATGGGAAATAAATAAGCCCACCGCTATTTACATAATTAGTGTTCATCACATTAATACCAAACTGATTAACCATAGTTCCAACAGGAGTGTTAGATTCTAAATCCATACTGTTTGGCACCCCATCTTTATCATCATCTAATTCTTTTCCATTATCATCTACCTGTGCGCCTCTGTTGGAAAACGGATCAGCATCACGATAGTCTGGCACATTATCCATATCAACATCTAAAGCATTACCAGAACCATCAACAGCAACGCCTAAAGGAGTATTTGGGCTTTTATCAAATGCATCTGATACACCATCATTGTCAGCATCATCAGTGAATCCATCAATTTTTACAAACAAAGTAGAAACATCATCTTTAAGGCCATCAATTGGACTTTCCCATTCTTTAGCATAGTCATGATTTCCTATTCTGTATGCTAATCCCATAGATAGAAAACTAAATTTATCTTTTAGATTTTGTGTGCTCATAATAGAAGCATCCCACTTGTCAGTTTTTCCATTCCTAACAGTATAATCCAATAATAGATTAATCCTAGCGTTTAGCTTATACTTAGCTTGCACTCCATATATGTACACGGTTTCTGATGGCGAACTAAACAAATCTTTTTTCTGAGAACCGTAATTAGTTCCTAAAGAATTTGCTCCCTCATCAGTATAGCCAAAACTATAAATATACGTATCGGAAAATAAGTTTTTTCTTACACTATTATAAATATTATAACCAATACCTAATTTAGCATCAAATGATAGTTTACCTGTTTGTTTTGGTTTAAAGAAATAGGCCATAGCCTTAGTCATATCAATATTAAGAATGAAATCCGCTTCTTTAAATGAAGTTACGAATTTATCACCATTCCCCTCATAATTCTGATAAGGATCATAACTATCATAACCTAGATATTCATTTTTTCTTCTTAAACCTGAAAAACTACCACTTGATAATTCTGCACTTAATGAATAAAAGGAGTTAATTTGTTTAGCTAAGGATAATGAAACCGCTGAACCTAGCTCAAAGAAATTACTAGATTCTTGATATGCCGGATAATGATTGTGCTGTCTAATATCTCCATCAAATTGAGTTAGACCAAAAGTAAAACCTACAGCCCAACCCTTCCAAAGAGGAATAATATCTTTTGCTGAGCTATTACTATGTTTAATTTCAGAATTATTAATTGAAATGTTTTGCTTATTAATAGCGTTAGAAACTGCATTATTTTGCGAATACGCTACGCCACAAACACACAAGGAAACAACAACTAAAAGGGTACTTTTTATATTCATTTTCTTTTCAATATGAATCGCAAACTTAGTTAATAGTTTCCTAATTTGAAAATTACTAACAACATAAGTGTAAAAGCTATATCTTTTCATCTGATAAGCTTTAATAATTTTGTATATTTGCGGCAATTATAAATTAAATAAAAAACAAAGAAATGGGAATTTCAAAAATCTTTTACATTTTAGTTTTAGCTACTGTAATAAGTGGTTGTGGACTAAACAAAATGGCTAATAAATACGAAACAGTAAGTTATACTGTAACGCCAACAACTTTACAAACACATGCTGGCAATGTAACATTAACATTAGACGCAACTTTTGCTGAAAAATATTTTGCAAAAAAAGCGACTGTTGATTTTACTCCAGTATTAGTATATGCTAAGGGAGAAACTGCTTTTAAAACCATTACTATTCAAGGTGAAGAAGCGACTGGAGGTGAGGCAACAATTTTTAACGCTACAGGAGGAAATTTCAACTATCAAGATGCTATCAAATATGATGCAGATATGATGAATTCTACTTTAGAATTAAGAGCTACTGCGAAATTAAAAGATAAAGAAAAAGTATTAGGCCCTATCAATATTGCAAATGGTGTAATTGCAACATCAACAAGAGTGCTTAACAATGAAGAATTAGCAAACAATAATCATGGCTACGAGCATGAAACTATCTTAGAAGAAACAGCCATTATTTATTTCTTAGTAAACCAAGCTAACATCAGAACAACTGAAAAAAGTGACGGAGACATTAATAAATTAACAGCATTTGCTAAAAATGGATACAAAACACATTCTATTGAAATTAAATCTTTTGCTTCTCCTGAAGGATCAGTAAACATGAATGATAATGTTTCTGACAATAGAATGAAAAGTACAGTTAGTTATACTAAAAGATTATTAAGTACTTTAAAAGTTGATGGGGCAAGAAATACTGAATTATATACTGAAACTTCAATTGGAGAGGACTGGGAAGGATTTGAATCCTTAGTGCAAGCATCTGATATAAAAGACAAAAGAAGAATTAATAAAATTGTAAACTCTGTTGAAGATTTAGAATTAAGAGAACAACAAATAAGAGATTTAGCTGAAATTTATGATGCACTTGAAAATGATGTTTTACCACAATTAAGAAAGGCAATTATTGTAATTCGCTCATTCGAACCAAAAAGAACTGATGAAGAAATCGCAACACTTTCAACAACAACTCCTGAAGCTTTAGATGTGAAAGAATTATTATTCTCAGCAACTTTAACTAATGATGCAGTAGTTAAAGAAGGTATTTACAATAAGGCTGTTGAATTACACAATGATTGGAGAGGATACAACAATATTGCATGTATGTATTTAGCTGATGGCAACTTAAGTGAAACTATGGTTTTCCTTGAAAAAGCAGAAGCTTTAGGAGGTAATCAAGCTGATATTTCAATTAATAAAGGAATAGTTGCAGCAAGAAAGGGAGAATTAGCAAATGCACAAGTACTTTTTGACCAAGGAAATACTTCTGAATTCAACCAAGCTACTTTGGATATAAGACAGGGTGAGTACAAAAAAGCAGCAAGATTTTTCAAAAATGGAAAATCACATAATGCTGTCTTGGCGAAAATTTTGAATGGCGAAAATTCAAATTGCAATGAAGCAACTGCTGCTTGCCATTACTTAAATGCAATTGCTGCTGCAAGATCAGGAGAAAATGATGCTGTAATTAGCAACTTAACAAATGCTATTACTGCAAATTTAAACTACAAAGCAGAAGCTAATATTGATTTAGAATTTGTAAATTTAAGAACCAATGAAGCTTTTATCGCATTAACAAAATAACAAAGGTTAATCAAATAAAACATGAATAACCCCTTTCAAAAGAAGGGGTTATTTTTTTGAATATGACTCGAGAAAAAAAACCAAACTTCATCATTATTGGCGCTATGAAAGCGGCAACTACATCACTTTACACTTACTTAAAGCAACATCCGGATGTATTCATGACAACTATTAAAGAACCAATGTTTTTTAATAATTTTCAGAAAAAAAATAATTTTAAAGTAGCTGGAAGAAAAACAAAAAAAATAACTACATTTGAGCAGTATTATCCACTTTTTGATGCTGTAAAAAAGGAAAAAGCAATAGGAGAAGCTTCTCCTGCTTATATCTCCAATGAAAATTGTCCTAGCTTAATTAAACAGCACCTACCTGACATCAAGATTATTGCTGTACTAAGGCAACCAGTTGCTCGTGCATATTCAAACTTTCTACATGCGAGAATGGCAGATAGAGAGCCCATAGCTGATTTTGAAACTGCCTTTAATGAAGAAGCAGAGCGAAAAGCTGAAAACTGGAGTCCGCTTTACCATTACAAAGACAAAGGGTATTATGCTGAACAACTTGAGCGATACTTTACTTTATTTCCAAAAGAAAATATAAAAGTTTTACTTTTTGAAGACCTTGTTAAAAATCCTATTAAAACAACACAAGAGGTTTTTAAATTTCTAAATATAGACAAATCATTCATTCCAGACACTAGTAAGAAAGTCAATGTCTCAGGAACTCCTAAAGGATTATTTGGGTTATTTATTATGAAACTTAGATATTACAACTTAATCCCAAACATTCAGTTCAGTAGCTACCTTCCTGGTTTTATAATTCAGTTTATATTTAATTCTGCTTATAAAAAGGCAAGTCCATTAGCACCAGAAATAAAAAAGAGAATCACACATGCTTTTTACAAAGAAGATATTTTAAAATTAGAAAAACTTATCGAAAAAGATTTACAACATTGGCTCAGCTAAGTTGAATTGATGTACGCCTAATTCATAGGGATTTTCTAATAACTGTTTTATTCTTGAATATACTTTTTCATCCTCTTTAAAATCAACCTTGGAAATGTCGAGCAAAAGTACCGGAAAATCATTCTGTTTTCTCAAATAATCCAAATATCCATTTTGGATATTTTGTAAATACTCATCCGTAATTTCTTGTTCAAAAACTCTGCCTCTTTTCTTTATATTCTGTTGTAAACGATCAACATTTGAATACAAGTATATTAACAGATCAGGTTTTGGTAAGGAGGACAGCATAATCTCAAATAAATTATTGAATAATTGCTGCTCATCCTTTTGTAAATTGTTTTTTGCAAACAATTTAGATTTTACGAAAAAATAATCGGCAATAGTAATCGGCCTAAATAAATCTTGTTCTTTTTGATTTTTGAGCTGATGATAACGCTCTGCCATAAAAAAAAGTTCTAAAGGAAAAGCATGTTTTTCTGGATCCTTATAAAATTTAGGCAAAAAAGGATTTTCTTCAAAGCACTCCAAAATTAAATGAGCTTGGTATTCCTTAGCAAGCATACTTGCTAAGGAAGTTTTACCTACCCCAATATTACCTTCAACAACTAAAAACTTATAGCGCATACTCTTTTACTAAATCCGTGTCCTTACATATTTTCAATAATTCTTCTATTGTTTTATTGTATTTTGGATGAATCATTTCTGGAGCAATATTATGTAATGGCGTAAGTACAAACATTCTCTCATGTAAATGCTTGTGAGGCACGCATAAATCAGGCGTTTCGATAATAGAATCGTTGTAAAAAATAATATCAATATCAATAAGTCGTTCGCCCCACTTTTCAAGTCGTATCCTTCCTAGTTGCTTTTCAATATCAAGTACAACCGACAATACTTCATCAGCTAATAATGTTGTTTTTACTTTTAATATCTGATTCAAATAATTCTCTTGCCCTTCAACTCGCCAAGGAGCACTTTCATAAACTTTTGAAAATTCAACAACATCACCTACTCTGTTTTCAATTGCTATGATTGAATCTTTCAATAACAGCTCTCTATCCCCAAGATTACTTCCTAATTGCAAAAAAACTATATTCATAACTAATATTAAAGTCTTCAAATATAAAAAGAAAGCATGACAAACTCTTTTAAATAGCTTAATTTTACAAACTCTAAAATATATCTATGAAATCCTTTTTAAAAAATGTATTATCTACCATTGTCGGAATGGTATTGGCCGTGTTTGTAATAGTTTTGCTTTTTATTGGCATTGTAAGTGTCAGTATGTCTTCACTCAATAATGACAAGGAAGTCATAGTAAAAGAAAATAGCATCCTAAAAATAAACCTTGCTGAACTTTCAGTAGTTGAACGCACTTCAGAAAATCCTTTTGAAGGATTAAACTTTTCTGGGGACTTACCTAAAACTATTGAATTAAAGCAAGTATTGGATAACATTGAAAAGGCAAAAACAGATGAGAATATTAAAGCTATTTATATTAATACACCTTATGTAAGTGCAGGTATATCGCAAATAGAAGAAATTAGAAATAAAATTCTTGAATTTAAGCAGACAGGGAAGCCTATTATTGCTTATTCGGAAGTATACAACCAAGCAGCCTATTATTTATCATCAGTGGCCAACAAAGTTTATTTGAACCCTGAAGGAATAGTAGAAATAAAAGGACTTTCAGCAAGTATTATGTTTTATAAAGGGTTGCTAGATAAATTAGACATAGATGTCCAGATAATACGTCATGGAAAATTCAAAGGTGCCGTTGAACCCTTTATCTTAGACAAAATGAGTAAGGAAAATAGAGAGCAGATACAACTGTTGCTGAACTCTGTTGCTGACAATATCATGGATAGTATTGCAAATCAAAGAGGACTTACACTTTCCGAAATTCAAAAACATGCAGATAATCTTAGTCTTGAGAATGCGAAAAGTTGCCTTAACTTAAATTATGTTGATGCCCTTTTATATCAAGATCAATTAGAAGACACTTTAAAAGCTTTAGCGGGATCAGAAAAATTATCGATTATTACTTTAAGCAAATACACGCATACTAAAGGCAATAAGAAAGAGATTAGCAGAAATAAAATAGCTATTATTTACGCAACAGGGGAAATTAATTCCGGGAAAGGTGATGAGAAAAGTATAGGTTCAATAAGTACTTCTGCAGCAATAAAAAAAGCAAGAGAAGATAAAAATGTAAAAGCCATTGTTCTTAGAATAAACTCTCCAGGTGGAAGTGCATTGGCTTCTGATGTAATATGGCGAGAAACCATTTTGGCAAAAGCAGAAAAACCACTAGTGGTTTCAATGGGGGATTTAGCAGCAAGTGGCGGCTATTATATTGCTTGTGTAGCTGATAGTATAGTAGCTAACCCGACAACACTAACAGGATCAATCGGTGTATTTGGCATGGTCCCAAACCTTCAAAGATTCTATAAAAATAAACTAGGGATCACATTTGATACTGTAAACACCAGTAACTATGCTGATATGGGCATAAACAGACCTCTTTCCAATTTTGAAAGAAATAAAATCCAAAAAAGTGTTGAAGATATCTATAGTACTTTTATTACCCATGTATCTGAGGGGAGAAATATGAGTACTGAAGCTGTAGATGAAATAGGACAAGGCAGAATCTGGACAGGTTATGATGCAAAAGATATTGGCTTAATTGACACGTATGGGGGGCTTGAAAAAGCAATTGAAATTGCTGCTTATTTGGCAAAAGTAGAAGA
The DNA here is from genome assembly GCA_014384505.1 of Cryomorphaceae bacterium. Classification (GTDB taxonomy): domain Bacteria; phylum Bacteroidota; class Bacteroidia; order Flavobacteriales; family BACL11; genus UWMA-0277. The sequence continues at coordinate 11,396 of JACNFT010000056.1, forward strand.
TTATAGAATTATATCTTTACCTAAAAAGAAAAATCCGTTTGAAGAGCTTTCCTTAAAACTAGGTGGAAAAGCTAGTATTTCTGATCTAATTCTATCTAAGTTCGGCTTCACAACTAAAATGACTAAGCCAATTGAAGAATTACTTAAAGGAGATAGAATTCAGGCAAGAGTTCCTTTTATAATGGAATTAAAATAACAAGCCTTGTTGAAGGGTTTCTTGTTGGCTAAAAGTAGAAATAAAACCTTCATGCGAGCGGATATTAAAAACTCTATCTCCATCTAACAATAAGTATTGTCCTTTAATTCCTAAAAGCGTCCCTTCAATAATTGGAGTACGTTCTAACTTTACACTTTTAATCTTTTTAGGATATTGAGTGACTGGATAGACAATCTCTGTTACTGTATTATCCTGCAATATATACTGCTTTAATTCCTCAGGTACATGGGCGGAAAGTTCCTCTTTCATTTGCACTAAATCAACAGGTTCAGGAGTTCCTGAAAGCATTTTACGCCAATTGGTTACATCAGCCACAAAGCGTTTTAAAGAAACCTCAATATCTCCTGAAAATCTTCTATTGGGCACTTCAGCTAATAATATTGCTTGGCTTGCCCCTTGGTCCATCCATCTTATTACCCCTTGCGAACCTCTTGTTATTCCAACCTTTATTCCACTTGAATTGGCTAAGTATACATAGTGAGGTGCAAGTTGAAATTCTTTTTCCCATTCCAAATCTCTTTCCTCAATTCCTAAATGAGCGGTACATAATTCTGGTTTAAAAATACTTTGGGATGCTAAAGGTGATTCCCAAAAACACTTATA
>JACNFT010000020.1 GCA_014384505.1 Cryomorphaceae bacterium
GTAAAAGAGTTATTACAGAGATATAAAGAATTACAAGATATTATTGCAATTTTAGGTATGGATGAATTATCTGATGAAGATAAATTAGCTGTACACAGAGCAAGAAGAGTACAAAGATTCTTATCACAACCTTTCCATGTTGCTGAGCAGTTTACAGGCCTAAAAGGATGTTTAGTTGATATTGCAGATACTATTAAAGGATTCAATATGATTATGGATGGTAAAGTGGATCAATATCCTGAAGCAGCATTTAACCTTGTAGGTTCAATTGATGAAGCAATTGAAAAAGGAGAAAAAATGTTAGCTGACGTTAAATAATTAAAGCATGATATTAGAAATAATAACACCAGAAAAAGAAGTTTTTAATGGAGAGGTTACTTCAGTAAAATTCCCTGGAGAATCAGGTGAGTTTGAAGTACTTAATAATCACGCTTCTATTATTTCAACGTTAACAAGTGGAAATATAAGAGTGATTACTATTGAAGATAAAACTGAAAACTTCACAATAAACGGTGGCGTAATTGAAATGAAACAAAACAAAATTATTGTTTTAGCTGATTAATAATAAGCATTAAATTCAGAAAGAGGATTACATTGTAATCCTCTTTTTTTTATGTTATTTTTGAAAAATGAAAAATTACTTTTTTATAATCCTTTTTTACAGCATTCTTTTAAGTTCGTGTTTACCTAAACAAAAATTTGAATTACAAGAGGGTGATTTATTGTTTCAAGATTTAGATTCTTCTCCCCTTTGTGATGCGATTGAATTGGTAACACCAGGATACAAAGATGCTAATTTTTCACATATAGGTTTAGTAGTTTTAGATAATGATACACTTAAAGTTTTAGAAGCTATTCCTCCAAAAGTTGGTTTAACAGACATGAAATCATTCTTTAATCGTTCTTATGATAAAGATGGTAAATCTAAAATAATAGCAGGAAGATTGAAAGATGAATTTCAACATACAATTAAAGATGCAATTATTTATGCTAAAAGCAAAATTGGAATAAAGTATGATGAAGTATTCCTAATGAATAACAACTCCTACTATTGTTCCGAACTAATCTTTGAAGCATTTGAAAAAGATTCTATTTTCAAACTAAAACCAATGACATTTTTACATCCAGAAACTAATGACACACTAAGTGTTTGGAGAAATTACTATTCAAAATTAGGTGTTGAAATTCCACAAAACGAACCAGGAATAAATCCTGGAATTATGTCTCTTTCAAATAAAATTGAAATGATCTATTTTTACGGAATACCTGATGGAATGAAACAGTAGCAAGCTCTACTTCTTATTTATAAATAATAATACATTCACCAAAAATCTAGCATACAAATAATCAGCTAGGATTACACACAACAACAAAATGAAAAAAATAATATTAATTACACTTACTATAGCACTTGCAATATGTAATTTAAAAGCACAAAATTCAATCGAAAAAAATCTTGATGAAGTTATTGTATCTGCAAACAGAGCACAAACTGAGGGAAACATTACAAATGTTCAAATAATCGGCTTGGAAGAGATTGAAAACGCACCTGTACAAACTATTGAAGATTTATTGGAATACGCAATGAATGTTGATGTAAGGCAAAGAGGAGGTCAGGGTGTTCAAGCAGATATTAGCATCAGAGGAGGTACTTTCGAGCAAGTTCTTGTCATGTTAAATGGTATTAAATTAAATGACCCTCAAACAGGACATCATAGCATGGATTTACCGGTAAGTTTAGAACAAATTGAAAGGATTGAAATAATTACTGGTGGAGCTAGTAGAATTTTCGGGAATTATGCCTATACAGGAGCTATCAATATTATTACAAAATCAGAAATGGATAATTCAGTTAGTATTAGTGGGGGAGAAAATGCATTTAAAAGCGGAGGTATTAATTACCATACTTCTACTGGAAATCTGAAACACAATATTTCAGTAAATCAGAAAGAAAGTGATGGATATATTGAAGGGATGGACTACAAAATAAAAAACTACTATTACCAAGCAAAAACAAATATTGACGGAATAAATGCACTCTTTAATGCAGGATATACTAACAAGGAGTTTGGAGCATTTAGCTTTTATACACCAAAATATCCTAATCAATTTGAAAAAACACAAACTACTTTCGCCTCATTACAACTTAGAAAAGAAGGAAAGATAACTTTGGATAATAAAATATCATGGAGAAAACATAATGATGAATTTATCTTATTTAGAGAAAATCCATCTTGGTATCACAACTTTCATGAAACAAATGTATTTAGTATGGATATGAATGTGATACAAAAAACAAAAACAGGAACCAATGTAATAGGTATGGAGATGAGAACAGACAATATTATCTCTAATGTTTTAGGCAATGACCTTGAAAGTCCAATTGAAATTGATAGTAATAATTTTTATTACAAAGGAGCAAATACAACAACAACAAATCTTTTTATAGAAAAAAATATCAACTTAAATAATTTAGCAATATCTGCAGGAATCATGATGAATATTAATTCTGAATATGGAAATGAGTATTTTCCTGGAATTGATATGTCATATAATGTTAGTGATAATATAAAATTATTTACTTCATATAACAAATCAATGAGGACTCCTAATTATACTGAATTATACTACTTATCACCTACGAATCAAGGAAATATTAATCTCAAATCAGAACATTCCACCAATCAAGAATTAGGTTTAAAATGGAATGGAAATTCACATAAAACTACTTTCACTTACTACAAAAGAGAAGGGGAAAATATGATTGATTGGGTATTAATAAATGGAGATAGTATTTGGAGGACTCAGAACCTGAGCAAACTTACAACAACAGGATATGAATTGAACTCTAGAATTGATATTAACAAAATGTTCAACACTAATCTGCCAATTTCAACTTTAAATATTAACTATGCCGTAAACGAATCAGATACAACTTCTGAAGGATTCCAATCTGCATATGTTCTAGATCATTTAAAATCAAATTTATCATTCACTGCAAGCCAGAATATTAGTGAAAAAATCAGAATTGATTGGAGAGCTTCACGACAAGATAGAGAAGGAGGATATATTGATTTCGAAAGCGGGGAAGATGTAGAGTATTTACCTTTTTGGTTAATTTCAACAAGACTATCATACAAAGCATTTAACAACAGCACAATCTTTTTAGAAATAAATAATCTATTTGATAATGAATATGTAGACTTTGGCAATATACCTCAACCAGGAAGATGGATGAGAGCTGGAGTAAAAATTACAATCTAGTTAAGAATTTAATTTTTTATTGTTCTGATGTCTATCGGCATCCCTTTCTGTTTTTAGTTGCATCTTTTTATCAAATGCTTTTTGCAAATCAGTATCCGTTTGGTTTGCTAAACAAAGCAATACAAACAATACATCAGAGAGTTCTTCTCCTAAATCCTTATGATCCGTTTCTTTAAAGGATTGCTCACCATATTTTCGAGCAATTACACGAGCTACCTCACCTACTTCTTCTGTTAGGACTGCCATATTGGTAAGTTCATTAAAGTAACGAACACCATACTTTTTTATCCAAACATCAACTTGTTTTTGTAATTCAGAAATTGGCATTATTCTTTATTTTTAGTATCAATTAGTATAGTAACAGGTCCGTCATTAATAAGGCTAACTTTCATTTCTGCACCAAATTCCCCAGATTGCACCTGCCTGCCAATTGCTAAAGCCAAATCTTCTTTAAACTGTTGATATAAAGGAATTGCTTGCTCTGGTCTGGCTGCTTTTATATAAGAGGGTCGGTTTCCTTTTTTAGTTTTAGCATGCAAAGTAAATTGACTGACCACAATTACTTCTCCACCTGATTCAGTAATTGACTTGTTCATCACTCCTTTCTCATCTGAAAAAACTCTAAGTGCCGCAATTTTACTGGCCAACCACAAAGCATCTTCTTTTGCATCTTCAATTTCAATTCCTAATAAAACCAAAAGTCCCTGCTCAATTTTTGCAACTTCATTTTCTAAAATTACAACTGATGCTTTTTCTACTCTTTGAATTACAGCACGCATAAATTAATAATCATTTGTTCTAAAATGCTCTTCTTCCTCTATTAGCATTTTTAGGTAATTTTTATATCGACTTTCAGCAATAGCTCCGTCTTCTAAAGCTGATTTAACAGCACATTGAGGTTCCCTTTTATGAATACAATTATGGAATTTACATTTTAATTTTAACGCAAAAAATTCAGGAAAATAATTAGCTAGTTCAGCTACTTCTAATTCCACTAAGCCAAACCCTCTAATTCCTGGCGTATCAATAATGGACGCTCCAAAATCAAGCTCATGTAACTCAGAAAATGTAGTTGTATGTTGACCCTGTCTGTGAGTGTCAGAAACTTCCTTAGTGTTAATATGCAAGTCAGGTTGCAAATAATTTACTAGTGTAGATTTTCCTACTCCAGAATGCCCTGAAATCATATTCAACTTTCCCTTCATTGCTTCTTTTATCTCTGATAAATCATCATGAATAACAGAAGTAGCAAAACAAGTATAGCCAATTTTTTCATACACATTTTTCAGTTTCTCATGTTGAACTTTCAATTCATCACTTAATAAATCTACTTTGTTAAATAGAAGTATCACTTCAATTCCATAAGCATTTGCTGCTACCAAAAAACGATCAATAAAACCGGTACTAGTAACTGGGCTATTTAAGGTTATCATAAGTAAAGCCTGATCAATATTAGCCGCAATAATATGGGTTTGCTTACTTAGATTTACTGATTTCCTAAGAATATGATTTTTTCTGTCATATAACTTTACAATCATCCATAGTTCTGATTCTTGTACCACCTCCACTTTATCGCCAACCACAATTGGGTTTGTGCTTTTTATTCCTTGAATACGGAATTTTCCTTTCAAACGACATTGTACAATTTCTCCTATATCCGTTTTTACGGTATAGCGTTTCCCTGTTGTTTTTGTGACTACTCCATTCATTGGTGCAAATATACAATTAGATTTTTCTTATATTTGCCTATAATAAAAACTATTAACTATGAAAAAAGTACTTGTTTTACTATTTTCTCTCCCGCTTTTAGTAATTGCACAAAACACAGTCTGTTTTACAATTGATCCTAATCCAAATATAAATGACCTAGCACTTGTTCCTTTTACAAAGTATGTGGATCTGTTGGATGGATCTACAATAGCTACAAATAACAATACTCCTCTTTTTTACATCTATGATGATGGAACAGTAGAGAAGACAATAATTCTTGAATAAAACAATAGATAAAGAATGAGAAGAGGACTACTTATATTACATTTGCCTTATGTCAATAAGCATCAATAAAGTCAATAAATTTTACGGAAAACAACAAGCACTGACTGATGTTTCCTTTTCACTAAACAAAGGAGAAATAGTCGGATTCCTTGGTCCTAATGGAGCTGGGAAATCAACACTTATGAAAATTATTACTTGTTATTTAGAGCAAGATAGTGGTATGGTTCAAGTTTGTGATTTAAATACTATAGAACAAAATTTAAAAGTAAAAGCAAAAATTGGTTATCTGCCAGAACACAATCCGCTTTATACTGACATGTACATTAAAGAATACCTAACTTTTGTTGGCCGAATTTATAAAGTCCAAAATCTTAATAATCGTATTACTGAAATCATTCAACAAACAGGCCTAACTGCTGAACAAAGCAAAAAAATAGGAGAACTATCCAAAGGGTTTAAACAAAGAGTTGGTTTGGCTGCAGCCTTAATTCACAATCCTGAAATTTTAATTCTAGATGAACCTACAACAGGCTTAGACCCTAATCAATTAGTAGAAATAAGAAACCTAATAAAAGAAGTAGGAAAAGATAAAACTGTGTTGCTTTCTACACATATTATGCAAGAAGTAGACAAAATGTGTAACCGAATAATCATCATCAATAAAGGAAAAATTGTAGAAGATCAACTTATCAGTAATTTACAAAAAGATAATATTGACCTAGAAGAACATTTTAGGAAATTGACAGCCTAAGCAAAACTCCCAACAATTTTTTGCACATTGTCCGATTTCCCCATGGTATAGAAGTGAATACAAGGTGCTCCAAACTCAATTAATTCTTTCGTTTGTTGTATTGCCCACTCTACCCCAACTTGCCTTATTGCTTCATTCGTTTTACACTTTAGCACCTGATCCACTAAGGGATTAGGAACATTCAGGTGAAATCTTTGTGGTAATAGTGTTAATTGCTTTTTAGTTGACATTGGCTTAATCCCAGGAATAATTGGAATAGTAATATCATTTTCTTGACATAAGTTTACAAAATCAAAATACTGCTGATTGTCGAAAAACATTTGAGTAACAATATAATCAGCTCCCGCCTCTACTTTCTTTTTTAAAAAATGAATATCTGAACGCATATTGGGTGCTTCAAAATGTTTCTCAGGATAACCTGCAACACCTATACAGAAATTAGTTGGGGCTGAACTTTTTAGTTCTTCATCCAAATAAATTCCATTATTCATTTCATGCACTTGTCCTAATAACTCTGAGGCATATTTATGCCCATCTTGCTCGGCAGAAAAATAAGTTTCCGATTTTATAGGATCACCCCTTAGCACCAAAACATTATCAATTCCTAAAAAATCCAAATCAATTAATGCATTTTCAGTTTCCTCCTTACTAAAACCTCCACAGATAATATGAGGTACAGTATCCACTTGATATTTATTCATAATAGCGGCACAAATTCCCACTGTACCTGGGCGTTTTCTTACCGATCTTCTCTCTAACAATCCATCAGCTCTTTTCTTATAGACAAACTCCTCCCTATGATACGTTACATCAACAAATGAAGGATTAAATTCCATTAAAGGGTCTAAAGAAGTATAAATAGATTGTATGCTTATTCCTTTTAAAGGGGGTAATATTTCAAAAGAAAATAATGTTTTCTTTGCGTTTTTAATATGTTCCGTTACTTTCATAATGTCATTTTATATGTTTGAGCGGAGCCATTTTTCCACTTGTTCTACACTCATATTTTTTCGTTTTGCATAATCTTCAATTTGATCATCTTGTACTTTTCCAACACTAAAATATTTAGCATCAGCATGTGCAAAATAATAACCACTTACACTAGCATTAGGACTCATAGCCATGCTTTCAGTAAGGCTTACATTTATACTTTTTTCAGCATTTAATAACTCAAATATTTTTAATTTTTCAGTATGATCAGGACAAGCGGTATAACCAGGAGCTGGTCGGATTCCTTTATACTCTTCCTTTATCAAATCTTTATTCTCAAACTGTTCATCAGCTGCATATCCCCAAATTTCTTTCCTAATTTTTTCATGCATATATTCGGTAAGTGCTTCGGCTAATCTATCCGCAATCGCTTTTAACATAATACTATTATAGTCATCATGATCTTTTTCATAAACAGCCAATTGCTTTTCAATTCCCAGCCCTGCAGTACATACAAAGGAGCCCATATAATCTTTCCTACCTGAAGTAAGTGGTGCAACAAGATCAGCCAAACATCTATTACTTTTACTCTTTTTTCCTTGCTGACGTAAAAAATTATAAGTAGAAATTTGCTTTCCGTTTTCAAATAAATGTACATCATCACCAACTGAATTTGCTTGCCAAACACCAATAACTGCTTTGGCTTGTAACCAATTATTTTTAATGATATTATCTAACATTGCATTAGCATCATTCATTAACTGATTTGCTTGTTCAGCAAATAACTCATCCTTCAAAATATCTGGGTATTTTTTACGCATCTCCCAAGTAAAAAAGAAAGGTGTCCAGTCAATATAATTACGAATAGTTGCAATATCAATATTTTCAAAAACTTGCACACCCAACTCATTGGCAGCAGGAATAGTCGCATTTTCCCAATCTGTTACAATCGCATTCTCTCTTGCCTTACCAATACTTAGATATTCTTTATCTGACTTTCTGTTTAAATAATTATCCTTAATCGTTTCATATTCTTCAGTAACGGAAATTCTAAAATTCGCTTTTTCTTTACCTAATAATTTACTCGTTACTCCAACTGCTTTAGAAGCATCTAATACATGCACAACCGTATTATTATTGTAATGCTCGTTAACTTTTACTGCTGTATGAATCTTAGATGTTGTAGCCCCACCAATCATGAGTGGTACTTTAAAGTTATTTCTTTGCATTTCCTTAGCAACATCTATCATTTCGTCCAATGAAGGGGTAATTAACCCGCTTAATCCAATCACATCAACTTCATTTTTTATGGCTTCTTCTAAAATTTTATTGGCAGGGACCATTACTCCCAAATCAATAATTTCATAATTATTACAACCCAAAACTACACCTACAATATTCTTTCCTATGTCATGAACATCTCCCTTTACTGTAGCTAAAAGAATTTTACCTGCCTTACTACTTGCTATTTTTTCTTTTTCAATAAAAGGAGTAAGAACAGCAACCGCTTTTTTCATTACCCTTGCACTTTTCACTACTTGTGGTAAAAACATTTTACCGGCTCCAAAAAGCTCTCCAACTACACTCATTCCATCCATTAACGGCCCTTCAATTACATCCAAAGGTCGAACTGATTTTAAGCGTGCTTCTTCAGTATCCTGTTCAATAAAAGCAACTATTCCTTTTACTAAAGCGTGTGATAATCTACCTTCAACTGATTGTTCTCTCCAAGACAAATCCTCAACTCTTTTCTTTCCTTCTCCCTTAATATTATCTGCCAAATCAACCAAACGTTCAGTAGCTCCATCATCTTTATTGAGTAGTACATCTTCAACAGCCTTCAATAAATATTTTGGAATATCTTCATACGCCTCAATCATTCCTGCATTTACAATTCCCATATCCATACCATTATTAATAGCATGAAACAAAAAGGCAGAATGCATAGCCTCACGGACTATATTATTACCTCTGAATGAAAAGGAAACATTACTTACACCTCCACTTACTTTGGCATAAGGTAAGTTTTCTTTTATCCATTTAGTCGCCTTGAAGAAATCAACTGCATAATTATTATGCTCATCAATTCCAGTTGCTACTGTTAATATATTTGGATCAAAAATAATATCCTCAGCAGGAAAACCAATCTCATCTACTAGTATGTGATAAGCTCTTTTACAAATTCGAATTTTTTCTTTATAATCGGCAGCTTGCCCTTTTTCATCAAAAGCCATAACAACCACAGCAGCTCCATATTTCAAAATGGTTTTGGCATGTTGTTTAAAAACTTCCTCTCCTTCTTTTAAAGAAATAGAATTAACGATTCCTTTTCCTTGTGTACATTTCAAGCCTGCTTCAATTATATGCCATTTGGAAGAATCTACCATAATAGGTACTCTAGAAATATCAGGATCTGAGGCAATTAAATTTAGGAAATGAGTCATGCATTCCTGTCCTTCTAACATTCCGTCATCCATATTAACATCAATAGCCTGTGCTCCACCTTCTACCTGATGCAATGCTACTTCAAGTGCTTTTTCAAGATTATCATCTTTGATTAATCTCTTAAATTTTTTAGAACCCATCACATTGGTACGCTCACCAATATTTGCAAAATTACTCTCTTGGGAAATGGTGACAGCTTCCAATCCACTCAAACGCATGGCTTTTTTAAGTTCTGGTATTTCTCTAGCTTTATATTTTTTAGCAGTGCGTACAAACTCGGCAATATGCTCAGGAGTTGTACCGCAACAGCCTCCAACAATATTAACCAAACCGTTTTGCATAAAATCTTCTAATTGAGCTCCCATTGCTTCTGGGCTTTCATCATATTCTCCCATTTCATTGGGTAAACCAGCATTGGGATATGCACTAACAAAAAAGGGTGCTTTTTTTGCTAATTCTCTCACATAAGGACGCATGGCTTTTGTACCCAGAGCACAATTAAAACCAACACTCAGCAGTGGAATATGTGAAATAGAATTTAAAAATGCTTCTGCAGTTTGACCAGAAAGTGTTCTTCCACTTTCATCCGTAATAGTCCCAGAAACCATAATAGGAATTCGTATGCCTTTTGACTCAAATACATCCTCAATAGCAAATAATGCTGCTTTACAATTAAGGGTGTCAAATACAGTTTCTACTAATAACAAGTCTACTCCCCCATTAATCAAAGCATTTACTTGCTCAGTATAAGCTTCCTTCAATTGATCAAAAGTAATATGCCTGAATGCCGGATTATCTACATCAGGAGAAATAGAAGCTGTTCGATTTGTAGGACCAATAGCACCAGCCACAAATCTTGGCTTATCACTTGTTGAACAAGCAATAGCTACATCCTTAGCTATTTTAGCTGATTTGAAATTCAAGTCATAAACAGATGATTCTAAACTGTAGTCAGCTTGTGCAATGCTAGTTCCACTAAAAGTATTCGTTTCAATAATATCAGCTCCAGCATCCAAATATTCTTTATGAATTGCTTTGACAATATCAGGTCGTGTAATCGATAGCAAATCATTATTTCCCTTTAAATCACAAGTATGATTTTTGAATTGTTCTCCTCTAAAATCTTCTTCAGTGAGCGTATATCTTTGAATCATAGTTCCCATTGCACCATCAAGTACAAGGATTCTATTCATTAGTAATTGTTCTATCTTATGTATCATAATTAATAAGACTTAACAAAAAAGATAGGGGGGGGGAATTTATATATTCCGCTCATCTTCCTCCATTAATGGAGTGGGATTTGGCACCTTGTATTTACAAGGTTGCCAAGACATCATAGGGCCCATCCCTCCGTCTTTCTTGATAAGTATGATGCAAATAAAAACAAAAAAAACAAAAATGAGTAGCAATTTTAAAAAATTTTATAAATTTGCAAAGTAAAGTGGATAGATTTGGCCTATTGCAACCACTAAAAAAAATGCTAAAACAGTATTTCCTTTAGCGCTTATTCGCCAAATCTTCCTTAAAATAAATTGTAAACTTAAAATTTAAGAAGATGTCATATTATTTCACGTCAGAGTCCGTTTCAGAAGGACACCCAGACAAAGTAGCCGACCAAATTTCGGATGCATTATTAGATAATTTTTTAGCCCAAGACCCCCACTCAAAAGTAGCTTGCGAAACGCTCGTAACTACAGGATTAACAGTACTAAGCGGAGAGGTAAAAACAGAAGGGTATGTTGATGTACAAAAAGTAGCGCGTGAGGTAATTCGTAAGATTGGATATGTAAAATCAGAATATCAATTTGATGCTGATAGCTGTGGTGTTATTTCAGCAATACACGAACAATCAGCTGACATTAGACAAGGAGTAGTTGAAGGAGAAGGGCTGAATAAAGAACAAGGTGCAGGAGATCAAGGAATGATGTTTGGCTATGCTACCAATGAAACTGAGAATTTAATGCCTTTGGCTTTAGATATTTCCCATAAAATATTAATTGAGCTTGCAGCAATTCGTAAGGCAGGAAAGGAAATGACTTACTTGCGTCCTGACTCAAAGTCGCAAGTTACGTTAGAGTACAATGATGATCATACCCCTAAAAGAATTACTGATATTGTAGTCTCTACTCAGCATGATGATTTTGCAGATGAAAAACCTATGCAACAACAGATTGAGAAAGATGTAAGAGGTATATTAATACCAAGAATTAAAGCCCAATTATCTGCTGAAAATGCAGCCTTATTTGGAACAGAAAAATACCATGTAAACCCTACAGGAAAATTTGTAATTGGAGGGCCACATGGAGACACAGGATTAACTGGAAGAAAAATTATTGTAGATACTTACGGAGGAAAAGGAGCGCATGGTGGTGGTGCTTTTTCAGGGAAAGACCCAAGTAAAGTTGACCGATCGGCAGCTTACGCTACTCGTCATATTGCAAAAAACCTAGTAGCTGCTGGTGTAGCGGAGCGTATATTGGTACAGGTAAGTTATGCTATTGGTGTAGCTGAGCCAATGGGAATTTTTGTAGACACTTACGGCACTTCAAAAGTAAATTTAACAGATGGTAAGATTGCTGAAATAGTAAAAGAAATGCCTTGTTTCAACTTAAAACCCGCTTCAATTATCAGCCGTTTAAAGTTAAAAAATCCTATCTACTCCGAAACAGCAGCTTATGGACATATGGGAAGAAATTCTGAAATTAAAACTGTTAAATTTTTAGTTGGAAAAGAAGAAAAAGAATTTGAAGTAGAAACTTTTACTTGGGAAAAATTAGATTGCCAAGAACAAGTGAAATCTGCTTTTGG
>JACNFT010000091.1 GCA_014384505.1 Cryomorphaceae bacterium
AAATGAGCACACCAGCCCTTACTAATTGGCTTTAGGTAAGTGTTCAAATCACTTTTTGTAAGTATGGTAAGGTCATAAAAAAGAGTATCCTTATCTGTTACACTTCCTAATTTAAAAGAAGGAATACACAGTATTTCATCTTCTATTTTACAAAATACATTCAGGCGGTTCATTAAGGAAAAGGTAAGTTCTTTCTCAATTTTTTGTATTGTGTTTTGTAGGGTATCAATAGAACAACCACTTGCTCCATTTTTATTTTCATCCAAAGAAACAACAATAAAATGGTTTTCTAAAATGGTAACCCCAGCAGTTAAAGGCTGTTTATGTGCATTCCAACCTTTCAGCTCTTCTGAAATAACATTTAAAATATAATCTTGTTGGTTTTGAGTTAATGCCTTTTCAGATGCATACACCCATATTCTTGCTTGTTCAGGTAAAGTATGGAAATCAGCTAACATTACAGATTATCAGCAATCAATTCCGCAATATCCTTCACCTCAGCTGCCCCTTCATTTACAGCTTTTACACCATCCGTCATCATAGTATTACAAAACGGGCAACCTGTAGCAATAATATCTGGCTTTAAAGCCAGTGCTTCTTCCGTACGGTTAATATTTATGTCCTGAGCACCATTTTCTGGTTCCTTAAACATTTGCGCACCACCTGCACCACAACAAAATGATTTACGTTTACTTCTTTTCATTTCCACTAACTCTACTCCTAATGATTTTATTAATTCCCTAGGAATATCATATACATTATTGGCTCTTCCTAAATAACAAGGATCATGATAAGTTATTTTAGTTCCCTTTAAATTTCCTATTACTTTTAGCTTTCCTTGAGCTAAAAGTTCGGCAATAAACTCAGTGTGATGCTGCACTTTATAATTCCCACCCAAGCCTTTATATTCGTTTTTAAGCGTATTGAAAGAATGAGGGCAAGTGGTTACAATTCTTTTTACATTATATCCGTTCATCACCTCAATATTCATCATAGCTTGCATCTGGAACAAAAACTCATTTCCTGAACGCTTAGCCGCATCTCCACTTGATGATTCTTCAGTACCTAAAACACCGAAATTAACGTTTGCTTTATTCATAATTCGAACAAAAGCACGAGTAATCTTTTTTGCTCTATCATCAAAACTACCAGCAGAACCTACCCAAAAAAGAATATCAGCTTCTTTTCCCTCAGCCATAAACTCGGCCATTGTTTTAACCTGTAATTCACTCATAATATTATGATTTAAAAACTTGAATAGACACCTCTTTCTCAACCAAATCAGTAAACTTACCATCAAATCTAGTTGCTCTTACAATATGATTATCTACCCAATGATAATTACCTCCTCTAGGTTTTCCCATTAAAAGACCATGATATTTAAATCCATTTTCTTTTAGCCAAACTTCAGTAACAACTCTATGTTCCTCCACTCTTGAAGTGAAAAAAGTAACATAATTCCCTTGCTTATACCACTTATTTAGCGTTTCTAAAGCATCAGGATATAATTTTGCAGTAGCCATTCTTTCTGGCTCTTCATTTGGAATATCATCACATATAGTACCATCAATATCAATCAGATAATTCTTAATTTCATCAGGCAATACAGGAGAGATTAACTTTCCATCTATTTTTTTCTCTACTAATTTATTCATTTTTCCAATTTAATCTGTCAGCAGCTGGGAATTGCCAAGGCGCTCCATTGTTTTCAATATTTGAGAACATCATATTAAGCTCAGTTGGTGCAGCTGATTGTTCCATAACTAAATACCTTCTCATGTCCATAATAATAGATAAGGGATCTAACTCAATAGGACAAGCATCCGTGCAAGCATTACAACTTGTACACGCCCATAGTTCTTCAGCAGTAATATAATCTCCTAATAACGATTTAGTATCCTCCTTTCCTTTCCTTTTATTATCCGCTAATTCCGTAATCCTATCTCGAGTATCCATCAATATTTTCCTAGGAGAAAGTAATTTACCAGTTTGACTAGCAGGACAACTATCAGTACATCTTCCACATTCAGTGCAGCTATAAGCATTCAGTAATTGAACCCAATTCAAATCAGTAGCGTCCTTAGCTCCAAATTGTTCTGGAGGAGCAGCATCAGCAGCTGGTGCAGCATAAGGATCTGCATTTGGGTCCATCATTAATTTTACCTCATTAGTAACTGACTGTAAATTTGAAAACTGACCCAAAGGATTTAAATTTGCAAAATAAGTACTAGGGAAAGCAAAGAAAATATGTAAGTGTTTAGAAATTAAAACATAATTCATGAACATAAGAATTCCTATAATATGAAACCACCAAGTAAATCTTTCAATAGCTACTAAAGTTGCTGTATCCATACCCATAAACATAAACTGGAAATACTGACTTATAGGATTAGAAAATGAAGAAACATAATGGGAAGCGCCAGCAGAAAATAATAAACCATCTGTCGCATTCATAATTAAAAAAGCAGACATTAACAGAATTTCAAAAATAAGAATAAGATTTGCATCCGTTCTTGGCCAAGAAGTCATTTCCTTACTCCAAAAACGCTTTATTCTTACCACATTTCTTCTAATCAAAAAGATAACACACGCCACTAAAACTAATATTGCTAATATCTCAAATGAACCAATAAGAAAGTTATATAAACCAATCGGTAATATTGAAGAAAGGAATCTATGCGAACCAAAAATACCATCCACTACAATTTCAATTACCTCAATATTTATAATAAGAAAACCTAAATACACAATAATATGAAGAATTCCAGCAACTGGTCTTCTTGTCATTTTAGATTGTCCCATTGCTACTCGGAACATATTCTTCCATCTATCAGTTGACCTGTCTGACCTATCAATATCTCTACCTAGTTTTATGTTTGCTATAATCCTATTTAGATTTCGGATAAAGAACGTTATCGCTACTAAAAACACAACTAGAAATATAATGTTTGAAATTCCCATTTTTTATTTTGTTTTTGGTGCTACATAAGGTTTCCCACCTCCAATAATTGAAAAATTAACATACCTACTTGGGTTCTTTTTAATATCCTCTAACAAAGAGGCCAACTCACGAGTAGATTTTTCAAAATTAGCATATATTTTATCATCTTTAAGGAATAAACCTATGCTCCCCTCTCCATTATTAATTTTTGTAGTTATATCACTTACATTTTGTAAAACTGTAGCAATATCTGCTTTTGCTAATGAATCAGAAAGTGTAGCAAAATTTGTTAATATGGTTTTAATTTCACCATTACTACTCTCAAGGTTACTCGTAATTGATTCTAAATTCTTAACTACTTTAGCAATACGATCATCATTTATATCGACCATACTATCAACCCTTACCATTGTTTGCGACATTAACTCAAAGGTTTTATCTAAACTACTTAAACTATTCCTCAAATTTTCTCTTGTATCCTTATTTAATACTGCCGTTACTATCATCATTACTGAATCAATAGACCCAATCAATTCTTCTGCTTTGTTTTTTAATGGCAAAATCTGTGCATTGACTTCATCTTGCAAACTTCCTTCTATTCCACTGATTAAAGTATCTCCACCTGTAACTAACTCATCAGCATCACCAAGCATTAATGCGATTCCTTTTGTACCCATCAAATCCTGATTCACAATTTTACAAACTGTATTTTTGGCCATATCAAACTCTTTATCAAGGCTAATGGTAACCAACAAATTCTGATTTTGTTCAGTTAATAAATCAATATTACTCACCATACCAACTTTATAGCCATTTACCAAAACTGGACTTCCAACTTGAAGTCCTCCAATATTTTCATATACAGCATAAAAGTCACTATTATCATTAAGGATGTTTATACCTTTCAAGTAATTTACTCCAAATACAAGAGCAATAATGGAGGCAATAGCAAAAAACCCAATTTTAAATTCTTTATTCATGATTATTTATTTTCGTTTGCAAATCTAAAGCTTCTTTTGTAGAAATTCTTTCTCCTTTGTAAAAAGCTACAACAAATGCTCCTTTAAATCCTTTTTCTTTTAGTTGATTCTTTAGCTTATCTACTGATGATTTATCAGTTTCATTTCCAGCATAATATTTAAATGTTCCATTTATAACTTGCTGTTCAGCATTTATTTCTTTAAACAAAGCATCATTCAACATGGATTTTAAATACGTACCTATTTGCACCTTAAATACTACTTTTTCAATAGTAATTTCTTTTTTAGGCGTTGGTATTTTCACTATCTCTTCCTTCACTGCAATAGGTTCTTCCGATTCTTTTTCTGAAGTAGTTCCTTCAAAATTTTCTTTGTAAGCCTTAAAGCCTCTAAAAATTGCTGATGCAATATATTCTTGTCCAATTTCAGAATGCAAATATTCTTCTTCTTTAAAGTTAGTCAGAAACCCGCATTCAATCAAAATACTAGGCATATTAGTTCTACTTATCACATAAAAAGGAGCCTGCTTAACGCCTCTACTTTTTCTATTTGCTTTAGTAGAAAATTCTTTTTCTACTTCTTCAGCAATTTTTAAACTCTGATTAAGATGTGTGTTTTGCATAAGACTAAATACAATATAACTTTCTGCAGATTTTGGATCAAAACCTTCATATTTTTGCTGATAATTATCCTCCATATAAATAGCAGAATTTTCTCGGATAGCTATATCCATATTGGCTTTTAGTTTACTCATTCCCATTACAAAAACACTAGCACCAGAGGGAGTTGAGTTTGTAAATCCATCACAATGAATAGAAATAAAGAGATCTGCATTTGCATTATTTGCAAGTTCAGTTCTTTCATTAAGTTCAAGAAAAACATCAGAATCTCTAGTATAAACAACATCAACATTAGGAAAAGCATTCTTAATATAGTCACCTAACTTAAGGGAAACCGCTAAAGCAACATGTTTCTCATAGATTTTGAACCTTTTGGTTCCCATTGTACCAGAATCTTTTCCACCATGACCTGGATCTATAACAATAGTTCTTATCTTGCTATTGGTCTTTTTCTTGTCATCAATAAATGAAGTACATAAAAATAAAGCAGCCAATAAAAGCAAGGCAATTCCGTTTCTAGAAAATATATGATATAAATTACCTAATTTTGACACCTTAAATTTCACATTACATTAGACACAAATATACCAACTAAGATTGAACCAAATCCTACAAAAATTACTGCTTTTACTTTTCTTATTAACAGGGTTAACTAACAATTCTGAAGCTTTTAATGCACCTGTTTTTAACGACACAACTGCTGAAAGTTCCTTTTTTGATGCAGAAATTGAAAAAGATGCTGAAGATTCTATAAAGCTAGATATTATTAATCAAAAGGCTTACCTTTATGGAAATGCAAAAATTAAATATCAGAAAACAACTATAACTGCAGCTTATATTGAAATTGACTGGACAACTAACACAATTTTTGCAACCACTACAAATGATAGTCTTGGAAATAAAATAGGACATCCTGTTTTTACAGAAGAAAATGAAAGTTTTAAAGCACATGAAATTACCTACAACTTTAAAAGTAAAAAATGTAGAGTGAAAAAGATTTCAACTAAAGAAGGAGACGGATATATACTTGGGAAAGTAGTTAAGAAAATGGAAGATGATATTTTCTATTTAAAAAAGGGAGAATATACTACCTGTGATGCAGAAAAACCACACTATGCTATTCGTGCAAACAAGATTAAAGTTATTCCTGGAAAAAAAATAATTACTGGTCCTGCTCACCTTACATTTTTCAATATCCCAATGCCACTGATTCTTCCTTTTGGTTTTTTTCCAAACAATGACAAAAAAAGTTCTGGAATAATCATTCCTTCTTATGGGGAATCAACCAATATGGGATTCTTTTTAAAAGATGGAGGATATTATTTTACCCTAAGCGAAAAAATAGATTTATCCTTAAAAAGTAATATTTATACAAAAGGAAGTTGGAATATAAGGTCACAATTGAGGTATAAAAATCGTTACAGATACAATGGGAACTTAAGTTTAAACTATGGTAAAAATTTCAATAGTGAAAAAGGCTTTCCCGATTATAGCGAAAAGAAGGATTTTAACATTAAGTGGAAACATCAACAGGATTCAAAAGCAAACCCTTCCTTACAGTTTTCAGCTAATGTTGAGGCCGGAAGTAGCAGCTATCATAGAAATAATTCATATAATTCAAATGACTTTTTGAAAAATACCATGTCATCTAGTGTGAATTTAACTAAGAATTGGGAAGGTGCATTTCTTAACAACCTTACCTTTAACCTTAGACACAGCCAAAATACATCAACAAAAAATGTTAGCTTAACGCTACCTGACATATCACTAAATTCAAAAAGATTATACCCTTTTAAAGCATTGGGAAATACTGCAAAAACACAGTGGTACGATAAGATAATGATTAAGTATGGCATGAATACAAAGAATACAATTTCTACTGCTGATTCTTTATTATTTACTAAGAAATCATTTTCTAATTTTAGAAACGGAATGAAACATAATATTCCAATTAGCACATCAATTAAGGTATTAAAACATTTCACTCTAAACCCCAGTTTTAACCTTACTGAAAGATGGTATTTGTCGCAAACAGAAAAAAGGTGGGATGCAAATAGTAACCGCCTAATTACTGATACACTTCATAAATTTACTAGAGGGCATAATTATAGTTTTTCTACTGGTTTAAATACCAAAATTTATGGAATGGTTCAGTTTAATAAAAGTAAAATTGCTGCTATAAGACATGTTATTACTCCCAATCTTTCTTTTAACTATACTCCTGATTTTTCAGATGAGAAATATGGCTATTATAAAACTGTGCAGACTGATTCCATAGGAAATACTCAGAAATATAGCATTATGAATAATGGGGTTTATGGCTCACCATCAACAGGAAAAAGCGGAAATATTTCTTTAGGATTCACTAATATTTTAGAAATGAAAATAAGAAGTAAAAAAGATACAGTTGAAAGCTTCAAAAAGATTAAGCTATTGGAAAGCCTTAGCATTAAAAGTTCCTACAATATTTTTGCTGATTCCTTAAACATGAATGATATTACTTTAAATGCACGCACACGATTATTAGATATTTTTGATATTAATTTTTCTAGCAGCTATGACCCTTATACTTCTAATAAAGAACAAACAAAAAACATCAATCAGTTCGAACTAAATACCAATAATCGATTAGCTAGACTAACCTCTTTAAACACAACTATAGGCTTTACACTTAATGATAAAACTTTTTCAGCAGACAAGGATAAAGAGAAAGAAAAAGAGAGCAAAGAAGAGGAAGAAAGAGATTTTTATGCAATTCCATGGAATTTAACAGCTAATTATTCACTCTATTACAATAAAGGGTATAAATCATCAGCTTTTTCTGACACAACTCAATCTCTTAATTTTTCAGGAAATTTAAAACTAACTAAAAAATGGAAAATTGGTTTTCGTTCAGGATATGACTTTGATGCCAAAGAACTTACCTACACATCAATTGATATTTATAGAGATTTACATTGCTGGGAGTTACTATTCAACTATATCCCTATTGGCTTCCATCAAAGCTATTCGCTTACTATCCGTGTAAAAGCTGCTGCATTAAGAGATTTGAAATTTGAAAAAAAGAAAGATTGGTTCACTCCTGAATACAATTAAGTTAACACCCAATTTTTAATCAACAGCAAACCATATTCGGTCAATATTGATTCTGGGTGAAATTGAACTGCAGATATATCATGTTTTTTATGATTTAAAGAAGTGATAATCCCCTCTTCATTTTCTGAAGTAATCAATAATTCTTCTGGGAAATTAATTTTTGAAACTACCCAAGAATGATAATGTCCTATTTTAAAATTTTCAGGAATATCACTAAATAATTTACAATTATTAAAATGCTTTACCATTGAAGTAACTCCATGTTTTACAGTTGTAAGATTTTCCAAGTTAGCATTAAAGAACTCAGCAATTGCTTGCTGCCCTAAGCAAATACCTAAAATTGGTTTTTGATTATAATAACGAGACAATACTTTTTTCAAAATAGGGTGCTCATTCGGCAATCCTGGTCCTGGAGATAAAATTATTTTATCAAACAGATCAATATCATCTAACTCGATTTCAGTACCTCTAGAAACCACCACTTCACTTGCAAACTGCTCAATATAGTGTTTTAGGTTATAGGTAAACGAATCGTTATTATCAATTAGGAAAACTCTCAACTACAGCTTTGGTCTTAGAAAAAATTGTTTGACTTTCAGTAATGGTTTTTTAATCCTAACAAATAAAGGTTTATTCAATTGATTTTTAGTCCATGCTAAACCATCTTCTTTATTTGCACGAATTCTATTCAGAATAGATGAATTACTAGCTCCACCCATACGCATATTCACTAAAATCATAGGAATATAAAATACTTTAATATTGTGTTTGTACAACAATTTTAATATCATCTCATAGTCAGCAGCTGTTTTAAAATCTGTATTATAATATCCATACTTATCATATAAATGTTTTTTTACAAAAAAAGTAGGATGTGGTAGCATCCAACCATTTTTTATTTTTTTTACAGTATATTCTCCTGACTGCCAATACCTAATAATCTTATCAATATCAAAAAACTTAACATATACCAAATCACCATAAACAGCATCACACCTTTGTTTTTCGAAAGTACTAGCAACATTACTAATAACGAAACTATTTGGATAAAAATCATCCGAATTAAGTATCCCAACAATATCACCTGTTGCAGCAGCTATACCCTTATTCATTCCATCATAAATACCATTATCAGCCTCAGAAATAAAATAACTAATATGCTCTTTATATTCTTTTATTATATCAAGGGTACCATCATTAGAGCCAGCATCAATTATAATATATTCAATATTATTATAATCCTGACTAATAATACTCTCAATGGTATCCCTAATAGTTATAACACTATTGAATGATACCGTAATAATTGATATTTTAAAATTACTATTCACCTTTGTTTATTATAAATACATGACAATTCCCATTGGTACGCTCATAATCTTCAATAATACAATTATTATTTTCACACCATGATTTTACATCCTCTTTTGATTGAAAAGTTGCGACAGGTGTTATAAAATAATCATAAAAAATATTTTTAGTTTCAACTATTGATAGTTTTTGCTTTTTAAAGAATTTATACATTAAATAATGAAGGTTAACAAATATCTTCTCGATAATAAAACTCCCAAACTTAAACTTATTTATTAACCTAAAAACACCACCTATTACATAATAAACCAGAGGATAATACCTAAACTTTTTATACACAGCAAGATATAATTTTCCATTTGGCTTTAAAATTCTAACACATTCTTTAAAAGCATTAACAGTATCTCCTGTATGATGACAAACTCCATCACTTACAACTACATCAGCCACATCATTAGCTAAAGGAATTGCTAAGTTATTTCCTTCTATCAATTCTAAATTATCGCTTTGTACAAATGATTTTGCAAAGGATAATGACTTCTTACTTAAATCAACACCTATTACTTTTGAAGCATACTTTGAAGCATACACTAGATTCCTACCACAACCACAACCTATATCACAAAATAATTTTCCCTTATTTTTCTCCATCAAATCCTTAAGCAAAGGATTCATATTAGCAATTATTTCTTCTTTTGAAGAATAACCATATTCAAATGGTGTATTATCATAAAATGTATCTTCTTTCATAATCATCTTTCTACAACTACATTTTCCATAACTAACATATCCATTTTTGTTCTTAAAAAACAATCTAGTGCTTCTTCTGGTTTATTTACGATAGGTTCATTTTCATTAAATGATGTGTTTAACAAAATAGGTACGCCCGTTTTTTCTGCAAATTTAGAAATTAATTTATGATATCTAGGAGATATTTCTATATCAACTGATTGCAACCTGCCTGTTCCGTCAACATGGGTTACGGCTGGAATTTCAGTTTGCTTTTCTTTTTTAATATCAAATACCTTTTCCATAAAAGGAACCATATCATTTTGGACAAAATAATCACTAACAGCCTCTTTTAAAATCGAAGGTGCAAAGGGTCTAAAACTTTCCCTTCTTTTTATTTTTTTATTCAACAAATCTTTTGCATCTGCTCTTCTTGGGTCAACTAGGATAGACCTATGACCTAAAGCTCTCGAACCAAATTCTGCTCTACCTTGAAACCATCCTATTACTCCACCATCTACTAATTTATCAGCAACTTTTTCAAAGAGTTCATCATCAGTTAAAACAGAATATGTAACTCCTTTATCATCTAAGGCTGAAATAATTTCGACCTGAGAAGCTTGCTTTCCAAAATACGCACTAGTCGTTTCTGGCAACCTCTGATTACCTAAAATCTGATTATACAAATACAATGCTGATCCAATAGATGTTCCAGCATCATGTCCAGCAGAAGGAACATAAATATTTTTAAAAGGAGTGTTCTTCAATATCCTGCCATTTGCTACAGAATTCTGAGCAACCCCTCCAGTAATACAAATATTATCAAGTCCTGTTTTAGCATGCAAATGATTTAGCATATGAAAAATAACATTTTCAGTAAACCTTTGTACAGAAGTAGCTAAATCAATATGAAACTGTTCTAGCTCATCTCCTCTTACCCTTTCTTTCCAAAACAAGGAAATCCATTCATCCGTAAAAAGAGCATCAATAGTAGGAGATCCATTCTCACAATCCATAGCTACTCCTTGTTTAAAATGCTTAAAGTACTTAGCATTTAATTTGAAAAAACCATCATCAGTTAAAGATAAAATTTCTTCTAATTCTTTTAGGTATTTTGGCTTACCATAAGGAGCTAGTCCCATTACCTTATACTCATCACCATAATTAGGAAATCCTAAAAACTGGGTAACTGTTGTATAAAACACTCCTAAAGAATTTGGGTAATTCACTGCATCTAGAACTTTAAAACTATTACCATTTCCAATTGCAGACATAGTGGAAGTAAAATCACCAAAGCCATCAATAGACAGAATAGCTGACTTTTCAAACCTTGAAGCAAAAAAGGAAGAAGCAATATGACTTCTATGGTGTTCAATATTATGAATTTGTGCTTTAATATCAGTTTCTTTTACACCAATTGCATTTGCTAATTCTCCTTTTACAGAGCTCACTTTTTTTGAATTCATCAACCTATCCCAAATAGTAGAAATACTAAGAGTATACTTTAAACTATATAAAACTTTTTTATAAAAATTAGCCCTTGGATTTCGTGAAATAGTAATATGATCAATTTCCGATAAAGTAATACCTGCATCTTCCAAACAAAATAAAATTGCTTGAGAAGGAAAGCCTGCCCAGTGTTTGATTCTTCTAAATCTCTCTTCTTCAGTTGCACAAATAACGACTCCATCTTTTAAAAGACAAGCTGAAGAATCACCATGATATGCGTTAATACCTAATATATACATTTACTTATTTTTAATTAGATTTATAAACTTATCTACAATAACCAACCAATCATAGTTCTTTTTTACATAATTCTTAATTAGACTACTATCATATTTTTCGTTTATAATTTTACTGAACGCATCATTAAAACTGTTCTTTTCGTTATCGGCTAAAATACCACAATTATTTATTTGAATATCTTTCCAAGGAGTTTTATTAGAAACTACAACTGGCTTCCCACATGATAGAGCCTCAGCAATAACAATTCCAAAACTTTCAAATTCAGATGCTAAAGTAAAATAATCACAATTATTCAACAACAGTTTTTTATCTTCAAAATTAACAGCCCCAATTAAAAAAACTGAAGAACTAAGATTTAATTTTTTAATCTGATTTTCCAATT
>JACNFT010000079.1 GCA_014384505.1 Cryomorphaceae bacterium
ATTTTATCCAATGAAGTGCCAAGGCTATCTTTTCCTCTTTGTTTCCTATGATGCATAATGCCAAAGCGGTGGGCTTCATCCCTTAGTTGTTGTATCAATTTTAAACTTTCTGATCGTTTGTCCAAATAAAGCGGAACACTATCCCCTGGAAAATAGATTTCTTCCAAGCGTTTGGCAATACCAATAATGGCTATTTTCCCTCTTAATTTTAATTTATCTAAACTTTTTACAGCCGAACTTAATTGGCCCTTTCCTCCATCAACAACAATCAATTCGGGCAAAGACTGCTCTTCATCCAATAGGCGTTTATATCTTCTATAAACGACCTCTTCCATACTTGCATAATCATCAGGACCTACTACAGTTTTGATGTTAAAATGCCGATAATCCTTTTTGCTAGGCCTTGCATTTTTAAACACCACACAAGCCGCTACAGGGTAAGTACCTTGTGTGTTGGAATTATCAAAACACTCAATATGTCTTGGGCGATTTACAAGGTGTAAATCTTTTTGCAATTGTTCCAAAATACGCTTATTATCCTGCTTTTCAATGTTATTTATTTTTTGTTTTTGTAAATCCAACAACATGTATTTTGCATTTCTCAAACTCAAATCAATGAGTTTCTTTTTATCCCCAATTTTAGGAATAGTAATGCTTAAATTCTCCCAAACATTTTCCAAGGAATGAGAACAATAAATTGTATTTGAAGTGCTTTTAAACCTTTGCCTAAGTTCCACAATTGCTAACTGCAATAACTCTTGTTCCGTTTCTTCTAATTTCTTATTCAGTTCCAAAGTATGTGCCTGCACAATTGCTCCTGAATTTATCTTTAGATAGTTTACAAAGGCAGTTGTTTCATGGCTAAGTATGGTAAATACATCTACATTATTTATTTTAGGATTTACAATGGTTGATTTGGCTTGATAGTTGCTCAATAAATCAATTTTATCTTTAACGGATTGGGCTTTTTCAAATTCCATTTTGTCCGAAAACTTGAGCATAGCAGTTTCCAAATACTGAATTACTGATTTAATATCTCCTTTTATTATCTGTTTGATATGCTCAATTCCTTGCTGATATTCTTGAACACTTTGTTTGTTTTCACAAGGGGCAAGGCAATTTCCCATGTGGTATTCCAAACACACTTTGAATTTTTCTTCTTTAATATTTTTATCCGTCAAATTAAGGCTACAATTCCGTAATGGATATAGCTGATGAAAGAAATCCAAAAGTGTTTTTACCAATCGAACAGATGTGTAAGGTCCGTAATAATCCGAGCCATCTTTTATTACATCTCTAGTTTGAAAAATCCTTGGGAACGGTTCGTTCTTTATACAAATCCAAGGGTAAGTTTTTCCGTCCTTAAGGGCAACATTGTACTTGGGCTGATGTTTTTTTATCAGGTTGTTTTCCAAAAGTAGGGCATCCATTTCGGTGCTTACTACTACATATTTTATATCCTGTATTTTACTGACTAATACCCGTGTTTTTCCGTGTTCTTGTTTTTTAGTGAAATAGGAAGAAACCCTTTTCTTTAGGTTTTTGGCCTTTCCGATATACAGTAGATTGTCGCTTTTATCGTAATACTGATAAACCCCTGCTTTTTGGGGAATATTTTTTAGCAGTTCTTCTATATGTTTTGGGGCTGGCATTAGTTGTGCAAAACAACAACTTTTTTATAAGATTCTACTTCTCCTTCTTCCGAAAATACTTGCATGAAAACAATATACATTCCCGTTTTTAACTGGGCACCATTTTCTGATGTTCCTTCCCATATTTCAGATCCTTTATTCCCAATCATTTTATTATTCATAAGCTGATTAACACGTATGCCCCCACTATCAAAAATACTAATTGTAGCCATTAAATTTGTTTTACTAAAATTCCAATGGATAGCACAAACATCTTTGTACCCATCATTATTAGGACTAAAGGATTTAGGATTAACAGTTACCTCACCACTAGTTTGATTTTGATAAACTTGAGAGTTTTGATAGGTTGGCGTTCCAAAACCTACAGTGCTTGCTGCAGAGTGCCAATTATTATTGTTTTGTGTTTCAGCCTGTTTATCTAAGCGTTCCAAACTCACCCCATCTTCTGTTTCAAGTAAAGAAAAGTGCATCTGTTCATCATAAGCAAAAGCATCTATTATTTGGCTTAAGGATTGATGGACTATACAAATCGTTCCTTGATCATTAGAAAGCGATGGTAAGCTCTCCATTTCAATAAAAGCATAAGGGTTCTCTGTTTCATATTGTGCCTTTACTTTTGATGAATCAGTAGTTAATATTAAGTATTCTGAAGGTTTAATAATGAAGGGTTCTGCAGTAATTATTTTGGTGTTTTCAGCATTTAAAGTGCTTCCAAATTCAAAAAAGTTAGCCAAACGATAATTAGCTAGATCGAAAAAATGAGAAGAGTTATTATAAATTTCTACATAATCCACTCCATCATCTTTTGGGTTAAACAGGATTTCATTTATAATAAGTTCATTTGCTAAAATAGTTTCAGTAATTCCAAAAGTTAAGGAATTTGAAATGCTATTTCCTGAGCAATCATTTATTGTTGGGATTGCTATTTCATAGACGTTATCTTTTATAAAATTAAAATTAGCAGTTAATATTACTGTATTATAGTATGGAGCTAAGGGGTTGCTATTTATAATATTTCCAATATTTAGGCTGTATATTGAAGGGGTAGAAAGCAATATACTATCTACTTGTTTGTTAAAAGATACAGCAAGCCTGTTGCTGTCCAAAGGGTATGCTTTTGTAATTCTGAAAGGTTCAATATAAACACTTTCTCCTGCTACTGAATTTTCTTTTCCTGGTGTTCCTCCAATATTTGAAATAGAAGCTCTCCAATTATTATGTGTTTCGCAGTATAGGTTAGTATTTACTCTTTCAATTGACCAACCACCTTCTTTTTTATCATCATTATGATACCAATCGTCAGTATAGTTAACAGCATTAATTATTTTTCCAGTATTATCCTTTAAAATTAATTCCGCCCCACCATTAGTTAATGAAATAGAGGAAAATCCGATTGTTGAGATATTACTTGAGAATGAGTCAATTGCATTGTCTTTTATTAAAATAACAAAACTATCCGCTTCAATTATAGCCCCAGGAAATTCTTTTTTGGTTGTTCCAATAGTAATTGTCCAGTCCGTGAGGTCAATATCATTATCTGTTCTGTTAAATAACTCAATGTACTCCACTTCTGGCAAACCAATTGAAGGGCTAGGATCAGCATATATTTCATTGATGATTATATCATTCGTATTTATTTCTTGGGGTATTTGCTGAATTGCTGAATCGCCACTAACATTAAAATTATCAAACCAAAATTTGTCTGCTCTGGTAGTTGTGTATTTACAATAAATTCCAAAGTAGCTGGATGTATTTATACTATTTTCAAAAGCATTTCCTTGGAGGAAATATTGACTTGAAGTATCAATAAATAATTCCCAATTCCCAATACTATCTCGGGTAACTTTAATTTTTAATTCAGGGTTTACCGCAGCTATTCCATCTATTCCATCAATAATTTTGGTAGATGAAAGCCCATTCTGAACAAATAAACTCACGTCATCAATTGAGCCAGCCTCCCCACCAATACGGACATACATTCCGTTTAAAGAGGAATTAATATTGGCATTATCCGAAACAAGATAAACTTTAGCAAAGTTTGAGCTCGAAGGACTGAAATCTAATCGGATGTTAAATTCCCAAAACCCATTTATAATGGATTTACTTTCTGTTGTTAAATAGGAGGTATTAGTAATCGTATCACTTAAGTGTAATTGCGTGCTGTCAATTTCAAAATTATTAATATTGCCTCCCCAAACGGGGTTATTTGTAAAATCTCCATCCGTAAAATCATCTGTAAATTGTGCGAATCCTACTTGCCAACAAGTAGCAAGGATAAAAAGTAGTATGCATTTTCTCATAGTCCGTAAATATAGTATTTTTGAGGTTTAGAAAACAAATGTGAAAGGTTCAGATTCTTAAACCTTCCATATGACTTTTAAAAAATAGAATTTACAAATGAAATTAGCAATAGTAGGAGCAACCGGTATGGTAGGTAGAGAAATATTAGCCGTACTTGCAGAAAGAAACTTTCCGATAAGTGAGCTAATTCCTGTTGCATCCAAAAAATCTTGTGGGCAAACCATTTCTTATTTAGGTAAAACACATACAATTATTTCGCTTGACGATTTGTTAGCCAAAGAGGTGGATTTAGCTTTGTTTTCAGCTGGAGGAGAAGTTTCTGAAATATGGGCCCCCCAATTAGTTGCAAAAGGGTGTAAGGTAATTGATAATTCTTCTTTTTGGAGGATGCATAAAAATCATAAATTAATTGTTCCTGAAATTAATGGTGATCAGCTTACAAAAGAAGATATGATTATTTCAAATCCGAACTGTTCCACCATACAATTAGTGATGGCACTATCCCCTTTGCATCAAAAATTTAAAGTAAAGAGAGTAGTGGTTTCAACTTATCAGTCTATTAGTGGAACAGGTGTAAAAGCTGTTAGGCAATTGGAAAATGAAGAAAAAAGAGTGGAAGGAGAGATGGCTTATCCACACCCCATTTATCAGAATGTTTTACCCCATTGTGATGTATTTGAAGAAAATGGATATACTAAGGAGGAAATGAAATTGACTAACGAAACTAAGAAGATATTAGATGAAGGAATTGATGTTACCGCTACAGCAGTTAGAGTTCCTGTTGTTGGAGGGCATTCCGAAAGTGTAAATGTAATGTTTGAAAATGATTTTAATTTGGATGAAGTGCGTTTGGCTTTAAGTGATATGCCTGGCGTTGAGGTGGTAGATAATCCTTTAGAAAATGCGTATCCAATGCCTATAACAGCCTATAAAAAAGATGCAGTTTTTGTTGGACGAATCAGAAGAGATTTTA
Organism: Cryomorphaceae bacterium; assembly: GCA_014384505.1. Classification (GTDB taxonomy): domain Bacteria; phylum Bacteroidota; class Bacteroidia; order Flavobacteriales; family BACL11; genus UWMA-0277. Next base: position 4,927 of record JACNFT010000079.1, read on the forward strand.
CACAAAAAAATACATTGAATATGTGGGTGGTAGCTGATAATTTAAGAAAAGGAGCAGCAACTAATACCGTACAAATTGCCGAATATTTATTAATGAAAAATTTTATATAAATGATTGTTAGTCATAAATATAAATTCCTCTTTATTGGGTTGCCTTTTTCAGCATCTTCTGCAATTTCAAAAGAATTACACTTAGAATATGATGGAGAGCCTTACTTAAGAAAGCATTCTTTGTATCATGAGTTTGAGAATGTAGCGACAAAAGCGGAGTTAGAATATTTTGTATTTGCAGTACTGAGAAATCCTATGGAAATTGCTGTTACAGTATATGAAAAAATGAAGGCAAATGCAAAAGGAAACTTCACTAACTCTGAACTCTTTTCAGAAAATGGGGGGTATATAACAAAACATCACAGAGAGAGATTTAATTATATAAAGGATAATAATTCCTCCTTTCAGAAGTATTTCAAAAAATTTCATCAAAAACCATACGATAACCTATCTAGTTTAACAATTGACAATTGTGATTTTGTAATTAGGTATGAAAATATTGCTGAGGATTATTTGTTGGCACTTAAAAATGCAGGCATTAGCAACCCAAAACCACTCCCGGTTGCAAACAAAACAGTAGGTAAAAACAATGATTTATCAGCTTATTATACTAACGATATTAAGGATATATCTATTGCTGTTTTTGGGCCATTTTTGGAAAAATACAATTACTCATTCCCAGAAGAGTGGGGTGTAGTAAAAATACCCTTCAAAAGCAAATTAGAATTTCTAATATTAGGTGTTTTAAGAAAAATAAATCAAAAATATTTCAAAAAACACACAGAGAAAATAGAATTAGAAGGAACTATTTATGGAGATATACAAAGAGATAGATTAAAGAAATCTTAATTAAATTCTTTTCTGTAAAAAAGCAAGATCATAAATATTCCTATAGATATTCCGGCATCTGCAATATTAAATACCGGGCGAAAGAAGATGAAGTGTTCGCCACCCCAAATTGGCACCCAATTAGGGAAATGACTATTCATTAATGGAAAATAGAACATGTCAACTACTTTTCCGTGAAGTAAAGAAGAATACCCTCCCCCCTCAGGCATAAAGCTTGCGACATTATTGTAGCTTTCATTAAATATAATTCCATAGAAGGAACTGTCAATAATATTACCAATTGCACCACCGATAATGAATCCTAGTGCAATTGAAGCACCATTTGAAAATCCTGCTTTTGATAAATTAAATATATATTTTATGCCTATTCCAACAACAACTATTCTAAATATAGTAAGTATTTTTTTGCCGGTATATCCACCAAACTCCATACCAAAAGCCATTCCATTATTTTCGGTAAAGTGAATTATAAACCAGTCAAAAATTTGAGATTCTTCTCCTAAAATATAATGAGTTTTAATCCATATTTTTAGAATTTGGTCTAGTAAAATAAGAATAAAAGCTGTGAAAAATATTTTTTTCAAAGTAACTTATTGCGCGTTTTTAGCCTCAATACTTAGCGTTGCATGTGGTACAAGTTTTAACCTTTCTTTCGCGATTAATTTTCCTGTAATTCTACATATTCCATAAGTCTTGTTCTCAATACGAATTAATGCATTATTCAAGCTTCTAATGAATTTTGCTTGTCTTTCAGCTAGTTTGATATTTTCTTCTTTTGAAAGCGTAGATGATCCTTCTTCAAATTGTTTAAAAGTAGGTGAAGTATCTTCAGTTCCATTGTCAGAATCATTAGCAGTAGCAGCTCTTAAGACATCTAAATCGTCTTGAGCACTTTCAATTTTATCCAGAATTAATTGTCTAAATTCTGCAAGCTCATCTTTCGTGTATGTGGTTTTTTCAGCCATAGTTTTAGTGTTTTTTAATACTCACTTTTGCAGTAATTCCATCTACTAAATCCATCTCATTAGTCTCTTTTTCAATACTCTTTGAAAATTCTAATTTATCTGCTAAAGTTTCATCACAAATATAAGCGAAATTATTTTGAATTGCAGATTTTAATTGTTCATTGTTTTCAACTAAGATATTAACCTTGTCAGTAACTTTAAAACCATTATCTTTCCTTAGGTTTTGAACCCTATTTATAAACTCTCTGGCCAAACCCTCTTCCTTTAAATCAGCTGAAAGCGTAATATCTAATGCAACAGTTACTCCATTATTATTAGCTACAATGCAACCAGGAATATCTGCCGAACTTATTTCAACATCTGTTAAGTCAATGGTTATAGTATCATTAATTTTATAAATACCTTCCTTTTCTATTTGCTTAATATTATCGGAACTAAACTGTGTAATGACTCTAGAAATTAACTTCATATCTTTACCAAACTTTGGCCCAAGAGTTTTAAAATTAGGTTTTATTTTCTTGGTTAATACATCAGAATTTTCTGTTAAGTAGGCAATTTCTTTAACATTAATTTCACTTAATACAATGCTAGAAATTGCTTCAATATCTTGTTGCATTTTTGGATTCAAAACTGGAATCATTATCTTTTGTAAAGGCTGTCTTACTCGAATCATTTCTTTTTTTCTTAGCGATAAAGCAAGTGAAGTGATATTTTGAGCCAACTGCATTTTCCTCTCTAAATCAGCATCTATCATACTATTTTTAGCTTTTGGAAAATTAGCTAAATGTACTGATGTTACAGCATGCTTTTTACTAATAGTATTTAAATCTTGAAATAAACGATCCATAAAAAATGGAGCAATAGGAGCAGATAGTAGTGTAATCTTCTCTAAGCATTCGTAAAGTGTCTGGTAGGCAGAAATTTTATCAGTATTATATTCCCCTTTCCAGAAGCGTCTTCTACTTAAACGTACATGCCAGTTGCTTAGTTTGTTCATTACAAAGTCCTGAATTAAACGGGCAACTTTTGTAGGCTCGTAGTCTTCATAATTTTCTTCAACTTGTTTAATTAAAGTATTTAATTCTGAAAGAATCCATCTGTCAATTTCGCTTCTATTTTCAACAGCAACTTCATTCTCTGTATAGTTGAATCCGTCAATATTAGCATATAGTGCAAAGAAAGAATAGGTATTATAAAGTGTGCCAAAGAATTTTCTTTGTACTTCCTGTATTCCACTTTCGTCAAACTTTAAGTTGTCCCAAGGTTGTGCATTGGATATCATATACCATCTTGTCGCATCAGCACCATATTTATCAATAGTCTTAAAAGGATCAGTAGCATTTCCTAATCGTTTGGACATTTTGTTTCCATTTTTATCTAAAACCAAACCATTAGAGATAACATTTTTATAGGCTACAGAATCGAACAACATAGTTGAAATTGCGTGCAAAGTAAAGAACCAACCCCTTGTTTGATCAACTCCTTCCGCAATAAAATCAGCAGGGTAATTTTGTTCAAATATTTTTTTATTTTCAAAAGGGTAATGCAGCTGAGCGTAGGGCATTGATCCTGAATCAAACCAAACATCAATTAAATCTAATTCTCTTTTCATTGGCTTTCCATCCTTTGAAATAAGAATAATATTATCAACATAAGGCCTGTGCAAGTCAAAAGAAGTGTAGTTTTCTTCAGACATATCTCCTACAATAAAATCAGCTAAAGGATTTGTATTCATCAGTCCAGCAGCAATTGATTTTTCAATTTCAGTTTTTAAATCTTCTATTGAACTAATACAGATTTCTGTTTCTCCATCTTCAGTACGCCAGATAGGAATTGGGATTCCCCAAAAACGAGAACGTGATAAATTCCAGTCTACCAAATTTTCTAACCACTTCCCAAAACGACCTTCTCCTGTTGATTTTGGTTTCCAGTTGATGGTTTTATTAAGCTCCAACATTCTGTCTTTATAGTCAGTAGTTTTTACAAACCAACTATCCATAGGATAATACAGAATTGGTTTGTCAGTACGCCAACAATGTGGGTAAGAATGTTCGTATTTTTCAGCCTTAAAACAAAGATTTTCTTCTTTTAGCTTTATAACAATTTGTACATCAGCAGAAAGTTTTGGCTTTTCATCTTCAACCGTATAATATTCATCTTTCACATATATTCCTGCAAAATCAGTAACGGCATCAACAAACTTACCTTGTTTATTGACTAGTGTTAAGGTTCCAATTCCGTTTTGTTTACAAACTCTGTTATCATCAGCTCCAAAACTTGGTGCTAAGTGAACAATTCCTGTTCCATCTTCAGTAGTAACAAAATCTGCTAAAATAATTTTAAAAGCATCTCCATCTTCTGGTTGCGCGTAAGGTAAAAGTTGTTCGTATCGTAAACCTTCTAATCTATCTCCTTTTAGTTCAGCTATAATATTGAATGGTAAATTCTTTTCCCCAACTATATAATCGACAAACTTCAATTCAGCATTTTCTGCTTTAAAATAGTTAGACGATAATCCCTTTGCTACAATAACTGTAATTGCTTTTCCAGTATATTGATTTAAGGTTTCTACTAATAAATAATCAATTTTTTTACCAACCGCTAGTGCGGTATTAGAAGGTAATGTCCAAGGGGTCGTTGTCCAAGCTAAACAATAGATGTCATTCTTAGTTTTATTAAAAAGAGATTCAGAATTCTCATTTTTTATGACTTTGAATTGTGCGATTGCTGAGGCGTCTTTCACATTTCGGTAACAACCTGGCTGATTTAGCTCGTGTGTACTTAATCCTGTCCCAGCTTTAGGAGAAAAAGGCTGAACAGTATGCCCTTTGTAAAGTAGCCCTTTTTTGTGCATCTGACCGAGTAACCACCAAACGCTTTCAATATATTTATTGTCATAAGTAACATAAGGTGTTTTCATGTCTACCCAATATCCCATTTCCTCAGTGATATCTTCCCAACTTCCTTTGTACTTCATTACATTGGTCCGGCAAGCCTTATTGTACTCCTCAATGGATATTGTTGTACCAATATCTTCTTTAGTAATCCCTAACTCTTTTTCAACAGCAAGCTCAACAGGTAACCCGTGTGTATCCCAGCCAGCTTTACGGTTTACCTGAAATCCTTTAAGGGTTTTATAGCGACAAAATAGATCTTTAATTGTTCGCGCAATTACATGGTGAATACCAGGCATTCCGTTTGCTGAAGGTGGCCCTTCATAAAATGTAAAAGTTGGATTTCCTTCTCGGCCTTCAATACTTTGATTGAAAACATCATTTTTTTTCCAATTTTCTAAAATCTCTTTATGCGTTTTAGATAAACTTAATTGTTTGTATTCCTTGAACTTGCTCATTTTTTATGCTAAATATAATGCCTGCAAATATAGTTTTTGCATTTTAGATAAGCAATGCTAATTTGCCGTAAAACTACAGTAAAATTATCTAATAATAAATAAGTTACCCATATCTTGATGCTTCCAGCCTTCAAAATCTTGGAAGTATACTTCATAAACATAAGTTCCCATTGGTAAATCATTTCCAGTTTTATAATGCTTACCATCCCAACCATTTTCATTGTTGTTTAAAAAACATTCCAATTCTGAAATATTTTCAGTAACAAACACTAAGTTAGAAAAACGATCATAAATATTAAAATGGAAAGTTGCCTCTCTTATTCCATGGTGTGTTAAACAAAACAGATCATTAATACCATCATGATCAGGGGTGAATGAATTTGGAATATACATCCAATAATCATCAGATATCCATATATTTTTTGATGTAGTATCACTACAACCTCTATCATCAGTAGCTATTAAACTAATTTGATAAATACCTAATTGAGCATCATAAGAATGATATGGGTTAGGATCATAAGAATAAGTTCCATCACCAAAGTCCCAATACCAAGAAACAATATTTCCCTCAGAGATATCTTGTAATTTAAGTGTTGTATTTAAAACAGACATGGTATCTGCATCTGTGCTAAATATTGCAGTAGGTTTATCCATAACTATCACTTCAACAGAGCCATTCATAACATTAGAAGTACTAATAAAATCAGAAAAGTAAGTAAGGGTATAAGTTCCAGTTTCTGTTACTTTAATATAATGAGGGTTTTTAGAAGTGGGAATAGCAGTTTGATTAACACCGTTAATAGCATACACAAAACTATATGGAGCTATTCCGTTGGAAAAAGAAACCTTTATTGAATCCTCTTTATTAGAGCAAACATTCATCACCCCAACAGCTGATACATTAGAAATAAATGCACTCAACTGCGAAATCTTTAAAATAACAGAATCATTATATTCTCCATAAAAAGAGTTATTAGCCAAGCCTCCATTTAGTAATAAGTTACTATCTGTTTGCCAAGAATTAAATGAAAATAGAGGATCTATATTGGGGTTAATTGTATTTAGAGCATCTTTAAATACTGTTTCAGAATAGGGGAAAACTGAAATAATATTTCCATTAATATTAATAGTTGTTGTAGTTCCAGGCGGATCTATATCATAAATAATAATTGGCTTCTCATAGAGATATAACGTAACTGTGTCACTATTAGATACAGAAAATGAAGCTATAGGACTATTGGCTGCTGGCATCAATATAACACTATCAGAACCCCATGAAATAAAGCCATAATCTGGATCAAGATTAGCAGAAATATTTACAATTTGATTTGTAGGATAAGGGATAGTAGTTGGAAAAGCACCAATAATAACCCCATCAACAGTTATTGAACTTGTTGTTGTTGCAGGGTCAATCATATAAGTAATCGTTGGCTTCTTA
>JACNFT010000055.1 GCA_014384505.1 Cryomorphaceae bacterium
GGTAGGGCTTCTTCTTTAATCTTGTCATAGCGAACCTTTAGGTGTGGCTATCTATTTGTTCGCAAAGACATTTATTCAATAATTATTTTCTACTGTACCATTATAATAAAAGCAAGAGCCAATTGGCTCTTGCTTTATATTTTTTATTGCAGAATTATTTACACTCGTAATAGACTCTATAATCTGTTGTTCCATCTCCATCCATATCATATGTCATTTCCGTATCCTCCATTGTATCTAAGTCATCACCACAAAACTCACTATCAGAAACCTGTATAGTAGCATTCATATATTCCTCAAAAGTAGCATAGCCTAACATTTCTGCCAGTTCTTGAAAATCTGCCTCCAATGCACCATTAATAAATTCATATTTCTGTTCGCAATCCTTACATTTTTTACATGATGTTAACATCATCCCTGCTACTGCAATTAATAAAAATACTTTTTTCATTGTTTAACTAATTTAAATTTTGCATACTCTAAAATGGTTTTCGGCTTGCCCTATCATTAGGTTTCAAATGTATTATTTTTATTTTTATTTTTGTTATATGTTATATGTTATATGTTATATTTTTATTCAAATTTACCCTAGTAATCCAATCTGAAAACCAAAACCAAAGTAGTTGTAAAAGCCATCAAAGTAGTTGTAAAAGCTATCAAAGTAGTTGTTTTAGCTATCAAAGTACTTGTAATAAAAAAACCAGCAAATTGCTTTGCTGGTTTTTCCACTTGTTTTTGGGATTACTTAGTCTTTCCCTAAATCATCAAAATTAACTTCAGTAAAGTCAGTTGATGATGATTCTTCATCTTGTACGGGTTTAGGGGTAGTTTTTGTTTCAATTTTATTTTCTTCTTTCACTTCCTCTGTTTTCTTTTCTGTATTAGAAATTACTTCCTCTCCTTTTTCTTTAATTATATAATCGCTTACTTCATTTAAAGCTTCTTTGAACTTTGCGAAATCTTCCTTGTACAGGTATATTTTATGTTTCTTGTAAAAAGGGGTTCCGTCCTCATTAAAATCACGCTTACTCTCGGTAACGGTCATGTAATAGTCCTCTGCTCTTGTCGATCTTACATCAAAAAAATAAGTTCTTCTTCCTGCACGAACCGATTTTGAAAAAATTTCTTCTATATCTCTGTTTTCAGCCATCTGTAATTTTTTTTAAAAGCCAAATATATTAAAATATATTAAGTAGTAGTTACGATTCTTTATTTGTCTGTATTTGATGCATCTCGAAATAAAATCCTTTTTGGCTAAGTAATTCACTGTGCGAACCGGATTCTGTTATCTCTCCATTGTCAAGTACTATAATTTTATCAGCATCTTTCAGGGTTGATATTCTGTGCGAAATAATAATACTGCTTTTTGCCTTACTTTCTACTTTCAATTGTTTTAAAATTCTTTGTTCTTTCGTTGCATCAATTGCGGATAGACAGTCATCAAAAATATAAAGGCTAGGGTTTTTGTAAAAAGTTCTTGCAATGGCAAGCCTTTGTCTTTGTCCGCCAGATAGCTGTACACCTCTTTCGCCTATTATAGTGTCCAATCCTTCTTTAAAATTATTTATTTCATCTAAAATATCTGCTTTTTTAGCAGCTTCAATTATTTTTTGGTTATCAATAGTGTCACTTGAAAAAGCAATATTTTCTCTTATTGTTCCCGAAAATAAATAACCGTCCTGCGGAATGTAGCCTATGGCAGTTCTTAAACTATTTAGGTTTAAATTTTTAATGTTCGTATTTCCAAAGCTAATACTACCAGTTGAGGTGTCGTACAAGCGGCAAACTAGGTTAGCAATAGTTGATTTCCCACTTCCTGTTTTACCAAATATACCAAGCGTGTTTCCTTGTTTTAGTCTAAAGCTTAGGTTTTTCAGGGCCTGAATATTAGTGTCAGTATAACTTAAATTAACTTCATTAAACACAATATCGCCTTCAATGGGGGTGTGTTCTGTTGTTTTGTTTTCAATGTCTGAAGTAAGCAATAAAAAGTCGTTTATTCTTTCTTGTGAAGCTGCTGCTCTTTGTACTAATGAGGTAATCCAACCAATTGAAGCAACAGGCCAAGCCAACATGTTTACATAAATAATAAACTCAGCAATATTTCCTGTACTGATATTTCCTTTAAAGCTTTCCAACCCTCCAATATAAACCGTTAGTACGCTACTAACCCCAATCATGGAAATTATTAAAGGAAAAAATAAGGCTTCTATTTTTACGAGTTCTAATTGTCGCTTGGTGTAGCTTTTGCAACTATTCATAAATACCTCTAAGGCATTTTCTTCATTACTAAACGATTTAATAATTTTTATTCCTGAAAAAGTTTCCTGAGCAACAGTAGTAATATCCGAAAGTTGTGCTTGCACTTTTTCACTTCTTTTATTCATAGTACTACTTACAAAATAAACTGAAACAGCAAGTATAGGTAAAGGCAAAAGCACAAAAAATGTTAGTGTTGTACTTATACTTAGCATTTTACTAATCACCAGTAAAAACAAGATAAATATATTGATGGCATACATAAGGGCAGGACCTAAGTACATGCGCACTCTACTTACATCTTCCGATATTCTATTCATCAAATCGCCAGTTTTATTTTTTTTGTAAAACGAGATGCTTAAAGCTTGATATTGTTGATAGATTTCATTCTTTAAATCATATTCTATTTTCCTTGATATTACAATAATGGTCTGTCGCATGAAATACATAAAGATACCTTTGAGTATGGCAAACAAAACAATTAAGCTACCATATTTTATGAGTATCTCACTTGTGTTCGAACTGTTTCCCGTATTCATGCTAAGAATTACTGCATCAAAGGCTTTCCTTACAAATTCAGCAGGGTATAAGGCAAATAAGTTGGCTATGATAATAAAAACCGTACCTATTGCTAGTAATGTTCGGTATTTCCAAAAGAATTTATTGAGGTAAAATAAGTGTTTCATTAATTGTTGAGTTACTTTATTTAAAAAGCCAAAAATAATAAGTAAATTCGCGTCCAATTTAAAAATGAGAAGAAATTAATTTTTAAAGTAGATTTATCTGATTAAATAATTTAATTTAATACAAGAAAAAGAAATGGCATTAACAGAAATAAAAGCTAAAAAAGAAGGATTGGTAATGAGTGAAATGAGTTTAATGGGGCATGAACAAGTTATTTTTTGCAATGATGCGGAAACAGGATTAAAAGCAATTATTGCTATTCACGATACAACTTTAGGTCCCGCTCTTGGTGGTACGCGTATGTGGGATTATGCTAATGAAGAGGATGCTATTCAGGATGTGTTGCGTTTGTCAAGAGGGATGTCATTTAAAGCTGCTATTTCTGGTTTGGAATTAGGAGGTGGTAAAGCGGTTATTATTGGAGACGCTAAAACTGAAAAAACGGAAGCGTTAATGCGTAAATTTGGTCAGTATGTCGACAGCTTAGGGGGTAAATATATTACTGCTGAGGATGTTGGTATGAATACTAAAGATATGGAGTATGTACGCATGGAAACTAAGCATGTAACAGGAATTCCTGAAAGCATGGGAGGTAGTGGTGATCCTTCACCAGTTACTGCTTTTGGTGTGTTTATGGGAATGAAAGCTTCTGCAAAATACAAATGGGGAAGTGATAATTTAGACGGTAAAACAGTACTTGTACAAGGAATTGGGCATGTAGGGGAAAACCTAGTAAAACATTTAACGGATGATGGTGCTAATGTAATTATCAATGATATTAATGAAACACGATTGGCTGAGCTTGCTCAGCAGTATGGAGCCAAAATTGTAATGGGTGATGCTATTTATGATTTGGATATTGATATTTACGCTCCATGTGCTTTAGGTGCAACAGTAAACCCTAACACGATTAGCCGATTGAAATGTGAAATAATTGCAGGTGCTGCTAATAATCAGTTAGCTGATGAGGTAAGAGATGGGCAATTGTGTACAGATAAAGGAATTGTTTATGCTCCTGATTTTTTAATTAATGCTGGAGGTTTGATTAATGTTTATTCTGAAATTCATGGATATGATAGAGAGCATGCTATTAACCAAACAAGAGCAATTTATAATACAACGTTAGAAATTTTAAAGAAAGCAGAATTAGAGAGTATAACAACTCATGCTGCTGCTTTAGAGATAGCTGAACAAAGAATTAATGATAGAAAAAACGCGTAATTTCAGATGCTAAGTAGAAGACATATCAGGTTAAAAGTAATGCAATCATTGTATTCATATTTTACAGTAAAGGAGGATAATATGCCAGTTGCTGAGCGTGCAATGCTAAAACATATTAATGAAGTAGTAGAACTTAATTTAGTGATTATTTCTTTATTGATTGAGTTGGTGAAACATGCTGATAATTTCTTTGAACAAGGTAAGAAAAAACACTTACCATCTGCTAATGATTTGAATCCTAATAGACGATTTGTTGAAAATAAAATTATTGCACTAATCCGTGACGATAATCCTTTGATGCATAAGGTAAGTAGAGTCTCAGGTATTTGGTTAAAGAATGATCATGATGTTGTAAGAAAGTTATTCTCTGAACTGTTTAAATCAGAATTATATACAAAATATATTTCTACAGAGGAAAAAGGAGTTGATGTTGATCAAAGATTTATTGTAAATGCATTGAATGAAATTATATTGAACAATGAGTTAGTACATCATATACTAGAAGAAAGAAGTATATACTGGACGGATGACTTGCCATTTGTTGCCGCTATTGTTATGGGACAGATTAAGTCAAATAAAATCATTAAGCCTGATTCAGCATTTAAGGATGATTCGGATGAAAAATTTGCATTAAAATTATTTCGTAATACAATAAATAACAACAAAGAGTATGAGGATATAATTGTAAAATTCTCAAAAAACTGGGAATTAGATCGTATTGCAATTATGGATCAATTATTCTTAAAAATGGCTTTTGCTGAAATTTTTTCAATGGAAGATTTGCCCGTAAAAGTTTCTATGAATGAATATATTGAAATTTCAAAATATTATGGCGCAGCAAAAAGCAAACTGTTTGTGAATGGTTTGTTGGACAATGTAGTAAAAACCTATACTAGAGAAGGGAAAATTAAAAAAATAGGGAGAGGATTAGTTTAAAAAAACCTTATTTTTGAAATCAAAAATTAAAATGAAGCAACTTATCTTATTATTAGTATCCTTAGCGTTAGTTTCTTGTAACTTATCATCAGATGAAAAGACAATAACTACCGACTTAGTGAATAGCCCACTTACAGCAAATAGCAATGCTGAAAAAGTATTGACACCTAACATTGAAATGCTCGAAACGAGTTACAATTTTGGTGAAATGCTACAAGGTGAATCAGTTACACATGACTTTATTCTAAAAAATACTGGTGAGGCTGACCTTATAATTTCAGCTGCAAAAGGAAGTTGTGGTTGTACAGTGCCTGAGTGGCCTAAAACACCAATTGCAAAAGGGGAAGAGGCTGCAATTAAAGTTACTTTCAATAGTGCAGGGAAATCAGGAAAACAAAATAAAACCGTTACTTTGGTGACCAATGCAATGCCAAATACTAAAGTATTAACTATAAATGGGAATGTAATTGTTCCTCAAAATTAATAAATATGATATTATTACAATCAGCAGGAACGGGAACTTCATCATTAATTATGTTCGGTATGATATTTGCCGTAATGTATTTTTTTATGATTCGTCCGCAAATAAAAAAACAAAAGCAAGAGCGTGAATACCGTTCAGCATTAAAAATTGGAGATTCAGTAATTACTATTGGTGGTATTTATGGTAAAGTTACGGATGTAAAGGAAGATGCTGTTGTTGTTGAAGTGCATGGAGGTACAAAGTTAAAAATAGCTAAAACTGCAGTTTCAATGACAGGTGAATCTGGTATAGAGAAATAATAATGATTGAGCGCTTAAAAAACAGAATACGTAGTTTTTTTAAGTCAGCATCAAATAATAAAAGGATAACTACTTACGCTTTATTTCTTTTTATTTCTCTCTCGTTTTGGTTTTTAAGTATGTTGTCCAAGCAGCATGAAACAACCTTAAAAGTTCCTCTTATTTATAGTAATTTCCCAGCTGATAAATTAGTGTCAGCTCCAGTTGCTAATTTTGTTGAGGTTAGAGTGAAAGCGCCAGGATTTTCTATTTTATTTTATAATCTGTTTAATTTTTCCAAACTAAGTTTGGATATTGATAAGGCAAACACTAAGCCTAATAAAGGGGGGAGTGAAGTGTTTTGGATAATGAATGCTAAGCGAAAAGCTGTGGTTGAAATTATTTCTACTTCTATGGAGCTACTTGATATAAGTCCCGAAAGGTTAGTTATACCCTTTAGTGATAAAGCCAAAAAGAAAGTGGCTATTAAACTTAATCAAACCATTAGTTTGAAAGCTGAAATGTGGTTTGCAAATCCGATTATTTTAATTCCTGATAGTATTATGATTTATGGAGAGAAACAACAATTGGATACCATAGATTTCATTGATACAGAAGAGCTTTTATTGACAGATGTTAGTGAAAGCAATAGTAATAAAGTATCCCTTAGTATTCCTGACCAGGTACAATGTAAAATAAAAAATATTGAGGTTATAATTGAGGTAGAGCCTTTTGTGGAACAACTTATAGAATACAAGGTGCAAGTAGTGAACTTAAAAAAGGGATATACTATTAAGTTGTTTCCTGAAGTAGTACAAGTAACCCTTAGGGCGCCAAAAGATAAATACAGTATGCTACAAACTGATTTTTTAACATTAAAAGTAGATGCTTCTCTTATTTCAACCGAAAATTCAACCTTAGCTGTTGAGGTGGAAAGTTTGCCTTCCTTTATTAAATTGCAAAGGGTATATCCTTCAAGGCTTGAATTCTTACTGATTAAGGAGTAATGAATCATTAATCTCCACCTCACAACTTACCGCATAATGATCAGATAATTTCTGCTTGTGTTTGGTGTAATTATAGCTTTTAAACCTTTCGGTATGCAAAATATAATCAATACGTAAAGCAGGCAGTTTTACAAAGCTTTGTCCAATTCCTTTTCCTGATTCTTTAAAGGCATCTTTAAGGTTTTCACTAATCGTATTGTAAGCATAGGAAAGTGGGGTGTCATTAAAGTCCCCACACAAAATAATTAGATAGGGTGAGCTTTGCATATGCTCCTTAATTGCTCGGGCTTCTTCAGCTCTTTTTTTATAGCTACTTTTCATTCTTTCAACTATCCCTTTTATGCCTTCTTTTAGGGTTTCTTTTTTAGGATTTTGTAAAAATGAATAATCACTATTCTTAAACCAATTAGAGGCCAAATGAACATTGTAAACGCGTATTGTATCTGTACCTATAAGTAGGTCGGAATAAATGCAAATATTGTTCATACGCTCTCCTTTTATGCTTACAGTCGATTTGTTTATTTGAGGGAAGTTACTGTAGATAGCCATGTGCCATTGATCCTTTTTGCTTTGTAAGCCTATGTGTTTATGCACATAATTTAAAGTTGGAATTTTATCGGGGGTGTAAAATTCTTGTATGCAAAGTATGTCTGCTTTTTCAGTTTTTAAAAAAGCTACTATTTCTGATTTTATATCAGGTTTTGCTATCCATCCGTAGCGATTGAAAAGACGTACATTATAGGAAAGCACTTTAATGCTATCAGTATTTTCAGTTGTTTTGGGCTGAGTGCCAAAAAACAAACCTATGTATTGTATGCCGATTAGCAATATGATAATATTTGCCCAAATTTGTTTTTTAAAACCAATTATCCAATAAATAAGAAATAAAATATTTACAATGTAAAAAATAGGGAATAGCAAGCCAAAAAAGGAAATAGGCCAAAAAAATGTGGGACTTATATAAGGAGATAAATAGGAAAGAAGTAACAATAGTAAACAAATGGAATTTGTTAGATAAAGAAGTTTGTTAATGAGTGAAAGTCCTTTCATTTTATTTTTTACTAGCACTAAATAAAGTTGCCTTTTCTTCTTTGCTTAAGCTTTCATAACCTGATTTTGATATTTTCTCTAAAACTATATCTACTGCTATTTGCTGTGCTGACTTTTCAGTGTTGAACTGTGTATCTGTCTTTTTTCTTTTGTGTACAGTTTTGAGTTTACTTTTGGGTTTAAACAAATTGGATATATTATTTATCCATTTTGTAAATCCTATTGAAAAATCATTCCCTTTTTGCAATTGCTTAATGTATAGGTAACCAAATAATGCTCCTCCTAAATGTGCAATATGTCCTCCTGCATTTCCTTTTGGAATACTTAATAAATCTAGCATAACACTAAAAATAGCTATGTGTTTCAATTTAACAATTCCTATAAAAGGGAAACGAACGCTATAGTTTGGCGTGTAAGTGGCAATGGCTACCATAATAGCAAGTACTGCAGCTGATGCACCCAGAGCTTGTGCGTTTTGGGTGTAAATAGCTAAAGCAGGAATATAGTTATAGGCAATAATAAAGATTAGTCCTCCAGAAATTCCACCTAGTATGTAGGTGCTGAGTAGTTGTTTAGGACTTAAGTATTGTAAAAATATTTTTCCTGCAAAATGTAACCAAACCATATTAAACAGCAAATGTAAAAAGCCATTATGGAAAAACATATAAGTGATAAACGCCCAGGGTTGACTAAGCAATCTGCTGTTTTCAGCAGGTAAATAAAGTTGGTTTAAAATAGGCGATAAATTAAACTGAAACATAAAAGAGAATACACCTAAAATACTGAAGAGTAAAAATACACCAACATTTAGATAGATGAGTTTATTCAAGATTGTTCCTTGTTTAAACTCTTGTTTTAGGTTATTTAGAATACTATCCATTAATAAAATTGAGTATTATTTTTCTGCCAATATTTTAATAAAATAAAGCCAAATAGCATTCCTCCCAAATGAGCAAAGTGTGCTACATTATCGGCAGGATTATTGCTTATTCCTGCATATAATTCCATTATTCCATAAATGATAACAAAGTATTTTGCTTTTACTGGAATCGCAAAATAAATATAAAGCAGAGTGTTGGGAAAAAGCATTCCAAATGCCAATAGAATTCCAAATACCGCACCTGAAGCTCCTACAGTTGGAGTAGATACTAACTGTGTTAGCCTTAAAGAATTTACATTTCCAGGATTATAACGGCCATTTTTTGCCAGCTCCATAAGTTCAGGAAAACCATTTGCTAATTCTATAATTTGATATTGACTAACAGCCAAATGAACAAAGGCTGCCCCAATTCCTGTTATCATGTAATAGGTTAAGAATCGTTTTCCTCCCCATACATTTTCTAATATTTTGCCAAACATCCAAAGTGCAAACATGTTAAACAATAAATGAGTGAAGTTTCCATGCATAAAAAAATGGGTAATCAACTGATGTGGCATAAAATCAGGTGATTGAAACTGATGGAGAGCAAACAATTTTGTGAAGTTTATTCCGTAACTTTCTAAGGAAATGGTTGCTAAAAAAAACAAACCATTAATGATGAGTAAATTTTTAACTATTTCGGGTAATTGGCTAAAACTAGATGGTCGGTACATGTTAAAAATATTTTTCTAATTCGTTAGTTTGTAAATTAATTAAGGTAGTTTTTCCTAAGGGGCATATACTTGGGGTACTGCATTTTAATAATTCAGTTTTTAAAGAAAGCATTTCTTGAGTACTGAGTTTCTTCTGTTCGCTTATGGCTAGGCTTATGGCAAGGCTTATGGCAAGACCATTATGTTGGACAGTTTGTAGTTGTTCATTATTCTTGTGTTGTTCTATTAAACTTTCTATTACAAACTGCAAATTTTCTTCTTGGCATTCAGTAGGTATTCCAAGTATAGCTATGCTGTCATTTTCTCGTATTTCAAATGAAAATCCTACGGCTAATAAATCTCCTTTCAATTGCTTGATAATAGTTATATCATTCTTATTAAGGTGTATTTCTTTTGGAAATAATAGTTGCTGAGATTGTCCCTTATTTTTGGAAAGAACAGCACTAAAATATTCAAATAAAATGCGTTTATGTGCTCTGCGTTGGTGCAATAAAACCATTCCTTCCTCTGTAGTAAAAGCAATAAATTTATTTCCAATTTGCATCACATCACTTGAATTGTTTTCTGGTTCAAGATGAGTTTTAACTTGTATTTCTTGTGAAATGGGTTGCTTATTAATTCTGAAATCATTAGCTTTTCCAAAAGGATTGTAGGAACTGTCTACTTTTATCTGTGGCTCCTTTATTGTTGCAGTACTCATACTTGGGCTAATATTCAAGGAAATTTCCTGAGAAAAATCCAAAGAAGGCGCTATGTTATATTGTCCTAATGATCTTTTTACACAAGCCCTCATAATAGCATAAATTGCTTGTTCATCCTCAAACTTTATTTCTGTTTTTGTTGGGTGGATATTAATGTCAATCAGTTTAGGGTCTATCTGAAGGTTAATAAAGTAAGATGGAAAATAATTGCTTGGAATTAAATCCTCAAAAGCTTTACTCACAGCATGATGTAAGTAGTGATTTTTAATAAATCTACCATTCACAAAAAAGTATTGCTCACCTCTAGTTCTTTTAGCTGATTCTGGCTTTCCTATAAATCCGTTCAATTCAACAACTGAAGTTTCTTCTTCAATGGGTACTAACGTTTCGTTTTTCTTCCCCCCAATAATATTTACTATTCTTTGCCTAAAGTTTCCTTTTGTAAGGTGATAAATTTCAATATTATTATGAAATAGTTGCATCTTTATTTTAGGATTTGCCAAGGCTATTCTTGTAAACTCTTCCGTAATATGACGCATTTCAACTGTATCTGATTTTAAGAAATTACGTCTAGCTGGGACATTATAAAATAGGTTTTTAACTTTTATTGAAGTTCCGTTTGCTGTGGCGCAATCGGTATGTTCTCTTATTTCACTTCCTTCAATTACTAAATGCGAACCTAATTCATTGGTGGTTAATTTGGTATTTGCTTCTACATGCGCTATTGCAGCAATTGAGGCCATTGCCTCACCTCTGAATCCCATAGTTTGTATAGTAAACAAATCATCCGCACTTTTTATTTTTGAAGTAGCGTGTCTTTCAAAACACATCCGCACATCTGTTTTGCTCATACCAGAGCCATTGTCTACTACTTGAAGCAAGGTTTTCCCTGCATCTTTTACATACAGCTTTATTTCACTTCCTCCAGCATCCAATGCATTTTCAAGCATTTCTTTTACAGCAGAAGCAGGTCTTTGGATGACTTCTCCTGCGGCAATTTGGTTAGCCACATGGTCTGGTAATAATTGTATAATATCCAATGCTATTTTTGGCTTAAGTGATTATTAATTTGTAAGCTAGCAAAGATAAAATAATAATCAGAAATAGAATCCTAAATTTTCTTGCTTTTTGTGGAGGAGATTTTAAATTGTTCCTTTTGAATTTCAAAGGAGATTTTTCTGCTTTTAATAGTTGCTCTCTTCTTTCTTTACTCTCGTTATAATACCTTGGTTTAAATAAAAAATATTTTGAGCTAGGTGCTTTGAAAAAAGAAGGCAGTTTGGGTGCTTGCATACTGCGAAAATAATGAAAAAGGTTTTAATAATTTTGGTTAATAAGTATTGATTTTCAAATTGCAATTTGTTTTAAAAATCACAAACAATTTTTATTTTTACCAGCTATGAGAAAAATATTATTTCTATTTATTTTCACTACTATTCTAGTTAGTATTTCCAATGTTTTACAGGCACAAAATAAAGCTGTTTTTTTAAGTGATTCTACTCAGTGGGCCGACAGTGTAATAGCTACTCTTTCTCAGGATGAGCGTATTGCACAGCTTTTTATGGTAGCCGCTTATTCCAATAAAGATGAATTGCATAAACAGCAAATTACTGATTTGGTTAAGCATTATAAAATTGGAGGTGTGATGTTTTTGCAAGGCGGTCCGGTAAGGCAAGCTAATTTTACAAATTATTTGCAGCAGCATGCTAAAGTTCCATTGATGATTGCCATTGATGCTGAGTGGGGAGTAGCTATGCGTCTTGATTCTGCTTTGCGTTTTCCTTGGCAAATGACACTTGGCGCAATTGAGGATACTACTTTGATTTATGATATGGGAGTAGAGGTGGCTCGCCAGTGTAAGCTTTTAGGAATTCACATTAATTTTGCTCCTGTTGTGGATGTAAATTCTAATCCTAAAAATCCAATTATTAATAATCGCTCTTTTGGTGAAAACCCTGATAAAGTGGCGAAAATGGGAGTCGCTTACATGAAAGGAATGCAAGATAATCATGTATTGGCGTGTGCGAAACATTTCCCAGGTCATGGCGATACAGATACTGATTCTCATAAAACCTTACCTGTTGTTAAGCATTTAAAGTACCGCTTGGAAGAAGTTGAGTTAGTTCCTTTTAAAAAATTAATTAATAACGGTTTGGGTTCTGTTATGGTGGCTCATCTTAATATTCCAGCATTGGATGATGCTAAAGATTTATCAGTATCCTTATCGCCTAAGGTTGTGATTGGGTTGCTGAAAGAGGAAATGGGCTTTACGGGTCTTACCTTTACTGATGCACTAAATATGAAAGGGGTAAGTCAGTTTTATAAGCCAGGTGAGGTAGATGTAAAAGCATTATTAGCTGGAAATGATGTATTGCTTTTTGCTGAAAATGTACCCAAAGCAATTGACGAAATAAAGAAAGCAATTTCACAAAATAAAATCTCACAAGCTGAAATTGATGCTAGGTGCCATAAAATATTAATGGCAAAAAAGTGGATGGGATTAGATAATTATAATGCTGTAGATGTAAGTAAAGTAGCAGATGAGATTATTACTATTGAAACTAAGTTACTAGATAAAAAATTAGTAAAATCTTCAATAACATTATTGCAAAATTATGATGATTTATTGCCTTTAAAGCGCTTGGATACATTAAGGATTGCTTCAGTAAGTATTGGAGAGCAAGCTAATGATTTTCAAACTATGTTGAGTAATTATGCTTCAATTACTCATTTTAAAATTGCTGAAAAAGCAACTATAAGTCAGCAAGCAGTTTTGTTGAATGAATTGTCAAAATATAATTTGGTGATAGTTAGTGTACATAAATCCAACGCTAATGCTTGGAAATCCTATGAAATTGATAGAAAAGCAGATATTTTTATGCAATCAATTGCTATGCAGTCTAAAGTAGTAGTTTCAATTTTTGCGAATCCATATAGTTTAAACTCTTTTTTGTTTACTAATAATTTTGATGCTCTTGTGTTAGGATATCAAAATTCTAATATTGCACAAGAACAAGTTGCGCAAGCAATTTTTGGAGGAATAGGAATGAGCGGTAAAATTCCAGTAACTACCAAACATTTTGAGATAAATTCAGGAATAAATACCAATGCATTAAGGATGTCTTATGTAAGTGCTGAAGAAATAGGATTTAATACTGAATTGCTCTACAAAGTAGATAGTATTGCTAAAAATGCTATTGCTCAAAAAGCAATTCCTGGTTGTCAGATTCTTATAGCAAAAGAGGGTAAAATATTCTTTAACAAATCCTATGGCTTTCATACTTATGATGAAAAAATAGTGGTTAAGAACTCTGATGTATATGATATTGCATCTATTACTAAAATTGCAAGTACTGTTCCGCTTTTAATGCAAATGGTAGATAAAGGAGATTTGAATTTAGATGATAAATTAGGAAAATATTTGAAATTAGATTCAACTAATAAAGAACATTTAATTATCCGTGATATTTTAGCACACCAAGCAGGGCTTTATCCTTGGATTCCTTTTTACCAGCAAACTTTAGTTAAGGATTCTGTTTCAAGATTAATGCAGTTAAGAGATACGCTTTATAGTGAAGAGTTTAGTGCAGAATTCCCTATCAAAGTTGCAAATAATATTTATCTTCATTATTCATATCCTGACAGTATAATACAGCAAATTATTAATTCAGAATTATTAGAGAAAAAAGAATATCGTTATTCTGACTTGGGTTATTATTTGTTAAAACAGATCATTGAAAAGAAGTATGAAAAAGCTATTAATTCTATTGCTGCTGATGAATTCTACACTAAATTAGGAATGGAGAACTTAGGCTATTTACCTTTAGGTAGGGTCGCAGAAGAAAGAATAGTGCCAACTGAGGATGATTTTTTGTTTAGGAGTCAATTGTTAAAAGGTTATGTACATGATATGGGTGCTGCTATGCAGGGTGGTGTAGGCGGTCATGCAGGGCTTTTTTCCAATGCTAATGATTTGGCAAAATTGATGCAGATGTATTTGCAAAATGGAGAATATGCAGGTGAAAGATACTTGTCACAAGAAGTAGTAAGGGAATTTACAAAATGTCAATTTCCTAAAAATGAAAATAGGAGAGGGGCTGGTTTTGATAAGACTGCTTTATCTGATCAAAAAGGAGGTCCTGCAAGTGAAAATGCAAATCAGGAAGGGTTTGGTCATTCAGGATTTACAGGAACATTAGTTTGGGCCGACCCAAAAACTCAAATTGTTTATGTATTTTTATCCAATAGAATTCATCCTGATGCAACAAATAAAAAACTGTTAACTATGGATGTGCGTACTAATATTATGGAGGTAATTTTTAAAAGTATTAATGACTAAACATTTAAAAATAGGGATTGTTTGTTACCCTACTTATGGGGGTAGTGGTGTTGTGGCTACTGAATTGGGTATTGCTCTGGCTGATAAGGGTAATGAAGTTCATTTTATTTCTTATGACCAACCTTTTCGGTTGGATTTATATTCTGAAAATATCTATTTTCATCAAGTAAATGTTCCTGATTATCCTTTATTTGAATATACTCCTTATGAGCTAAACCTTACTAGCAAGCTAGTAGATGTTGCTTTACATGAAAAACTAAATATATTGCATGTTCATTATGCAATACCTCATGCTTCAGCAGCTGTAAATGCTAAACAGATTTTAGCAACTTATGGTATTCATATTCCTATTGTAACTACTTTGCATGGCACAGATATAACGCTTTTAGGTAAGGATAAATCCTTTAAGCCGGTAATTGAGTACGCTATTAATCAATCAGATGCAGTTACAGCTGTTTCTGAAGATTTAAAAGAAGAAACTTTATTGAACTTTAAGATTAAGGGTGAGATTAAGGTAATTCCTAATTTTATTGATATCAGTTTGTATAAGCAAGAGTGCAATCAGCTCCTAAGGGATAAATTTGCAAAAAAGGAAGAAGCAATTTTGGTGCATATTTCTAATTTTAGAAAAGTAAAAAGAGTGCAAGATGTAGTAAAGATTTTTGAAAAGGTAAATAAGCAAGTTCCATCAAAATTATTGATGATTGGTGATGGACCTGAACGCTTAAAGGCAGAACAGTTGTGCAGAAAGTTAGGGATTGCTAAAAACGTAAGATTCTTAGGGAAACTAAAGGTAATCGAAAAATTTCTTTGTATTGCTGATGTATTTGTTTTACCTTCTGAAACAGAAAGCTTTGGATTGGTTGCTTTGGAAGCAATGGCGAGTAGAGTGGCTGTAATATCCACTAATAGTGGAGGATTGCCAGAAGTAAATATTGATGGGAAGACAGGTTATTTATCGGATGTTGGGGATGTGAATAAAATGGCAAATGATACTATTGATCTACTAAAGGATGCTGACAAGTTAAATCAATTTAAAAATAACGCTTTAGCGCATGCTAAAACTTTTGACTTACCAAATATACTACCACAGTATGAGCAAATATATCAAGAGCTTTCTTGTGAAATGAATAAATGAAGAAAATAGGATTAACAGGAGGTATTGGAGTAGGAAAA
This sequence comes from Cryomorphaceae bacterium, assembly GCA_014384505.1. Taxonomy (GTDB): domain Bacteria; phylum Bacteroidota; class Bacteroidia; order Flavobacteriales; family BACL11; genus UWMA-0277. Next base: position 15,729 of record JACNFT010000055.1, read on the forward strand.
ACTTACGTAAGTAAGATTTTTCAAAAAATGGGTATTCCTATTTTTAATGCAGATGAACAGGCAAAAAAATGCATGGTTGATGATGCAAATCTTAAGGCTGCTGTTCAATTAGCTTTCGGAGAAAATATGTATTTAAAAGGAGTTCTTCAAAAAGAAGCATTAGCCAAAATTGTATTTAATAATACTGAAGCTTTAGCAGAGTTAAACGCTTTGGTTCATCCGATTGTAAAACAAAAATTTGAGGATTGGTGTTCTTTGCAATCTACCTCAATGGTAATTAAAGAAGCCGCTATTTTATTTGAATCAGATGCTCATTTAGGTTTAGATTCAGTTGTTTGTGTAAGTTCACCTGAAAATCTGAGAATTGAAAGAGTGCAAAAGCGAGATGGAAGCTCAGTTGAGCAAATTCAAAGTAGGATAAGTAAGCAAATGCCACAAGCTGAAAAAGAAGAATTAGCTGATTTTTTAATTGTTAATGATCAGGTGCAATTATTGCTGCCTCAAGTTTTAGCAATTATTAAAGAAATGGAGTAATATCCCCTTTTCCTTTACGGATTATTTCAGGAGTATTATTAGTGCAATCCACAATAGTAGATGGAATTGCCTCTCCATATCCTCCATCAATTACGATATCTACAAGTTTGTTAAAATGTTCGTAAATTAGCTCAGGGTCAGTGCTATATTCTATTAGCATGTCCTTGTCTTTTACTGATGTGGTCGCTATTGGGTTTCCTAATTCTTTTACAATTTCTCTAGGGATATTATTGTCAGGTATACGAATTCCAATTTCTTTTTTTGAGTTTTTGAATAGCTTGGGAATTGAATTATTGGCTTCCAAAATAAAGGTATAAGGTCCAGGTAATGTTTTTTTCATCAACTTGTAAGTTGAGGTTGCTAATTGCTTAGTAAAAGCCGCAATATGACTTAAATCATAACACACAAAGGCAAGGTTATGTTTCTTTATATCTAAACCTTTTATACGGCATATTCTTTCCATAGCTTTTTTATTATTTACATCACAACCAATTCCGTAAACGGTATCAGTAGGATAAATAATAACACCTCCATTTCTTAGGCAGTCTACTACTTTTTTTATTTCCTTAGGGTTCGGGTTTTCAGGGTATATGCGTAATAACATTATGAAATAATATATTGAATAATAAAATAGAGTATTGTCAGATCAATAAATAATAGAATTCCAAAAAGAGTTGGGTTCTGATCATATAGTTCCTTTAATTTTTCCCAAATATTTTTCATTGTTAATCTATTTTTTTTAAAGTCCAAACATAATCTATCTTTTCTCCAAAACTACAATATTTTCAACATGATGTGTTTGCGGGAACATATCAACTGGTTGAATGTGGATGACTTTATATTTTTCATCCATTAATGCTAAGTCACGGGCTTGTGTGGCGGAGTTACAACTTACATAGACAATTCTTTTGGCGCCAATCTTAAGGATTTGTTCCACTACTTTTTTGTGCATCCCATCTCTTGGAGGGTCAGTAATTATCACATCAGGAGTTCCATTCTTTGCAATAAACTCATCTGTGAAAATCTCTTTCATATCACCAGTATAGAAGGTGCAGTTTTTAATGTTATTGCGTTCTGCATTTTCATAAGCTGCTTTTATTCCTTCTTCAACAGAGTCAATGCCCACTACCTTTTTGGCTGATGTAGCCACATATTGTGCAATGGTTCCTGTACCGGTATATAGGTCGTATACTAAATCATTTTCATTGATTTGAGCAAGTTCTTTTGTTTTTCGGTACAATATTTTTGCTTGTTCGCTATTGGTTTGGAAAAAAGATTTTGCTCCAATTTTAAAATGCAATCCATCCATTTCCTCCATGATATAATCTTCTCCATTATAGCAAACAACATCTTGATCGTACATGGTGTTATTTGCTTTTTGATTTACAATATAAAGCAATGAAGTAATTTCAGGAAAAGAGATTTTTATGTGTTCCATTAACAGATTGATATTCTTTTTATCATTTTCATAAAACTGAACTAATACCATCAAATCATTAGTGGAGGAAGTCCTAACCATTAAGTTTCTCAGTAACCCTTCTTGGTTTCTAATATCAAAATAAGTTAGTTTGTTTTCATCAGCAAATTGCTTAACGGACAAACGAATAGCGTTAGAAGGCTCTTTTTGTAAATGGCAATTGTTAAGGTTAATTACTTTGTCGAACATCCCAGGGACATGAAATCCCAGGGCATCTTTATCTTCAATTTCTGCTTCCGATTGTACTTCTTCTACGGTAAGCCATCTTTTATTAGAGAAAGTAAACTCCATTTTATTTCTATAAAAATATTCGTTTTCACATCCTAATATTTCCGAATGAGGTGGTAGTTCTATTCCTCCAATTCTTTTTAGGTTGTTGAGAACCTCATTCTGCTTAAAATCTAGCTGGGATGCGTATTTCATGTTTTGCCATTTGCAACCGCCACAAGTCCCAAAATGTTCGCATTTTGGTTCTGTTCTTCTATCAGAATAGGTATGTATTTTCTCAATTCGAGCTTCCCAAAATTTCTTTCTTCTTTTAAAAACCGTAATATCACAAATATCTCCTGGCACACCTCCTTGTACAAAAATAGCTCTCCCTTCATGTTTAGCTACCGATTTCCCTTTGTTTGCAGTATCAATTATTTCAATATTTTCTATTAAAATAGGCTCTCTTCTATTTTGTCTTCCCATTCGGCAAAAGTAGAGATTTACTAATTAATTCTACTATATTTGCACTTCCTAAAATTTAAGAAATGAAATCACCAGAAGAATATATAGCATTAGAAGACAAGTATGGAGCGCATAATTACCACCCACTACCAGTTGTTTTGGCAAAAGGAGATGGTGTTTTTGTATGGGATGTAGAGGGTAAAAAATATTATGACTTTTTGTCTTCTTACTCTGCAGTAAATCAGGGGCATTGTCATCCTAAAATTGTAGCTGCACTTAAAGAACAAGCTGATACTTTAACGCTTACTTCTCGTGCATTCCACAATGATGTATTAGGTCAGTATGAAGAATTTGTAACTAAACTTTTTGGTTATGATAAGGTTTTACCAATGAATACTGGAGTTGAAGGAGGTGAGACTGCTAATAAATTAGCCCGAAAATGGGCTTATATGAAAAAGGGTATTGAAAAAAATAAAGCTAGAATTATTTTTGCCAAGGGTAATTTTTGGGGGAGAACACTTGCTGCAATCTCTAGTTCTGACGACCCTTCTTCTTATGAGGGTTTCGGTCCTTTTATGCCAGGATATGATTTGATTCCATATAATGATCTTGAAGCACTAGAAACAGAGCTTAAAGATTTTAATGTTTGTGCTTTTATGGTTGAACCAATTCAAGGAGAAGCTGGTGTAGTTGTTCCTGATGAAGGTTATTTGGCAGGTGTAAGGAAATTGTGTGATAAATATAACGTTTTATTTATTGCTGATGAAGTCCAAACTGGTATTGCCCGAACTGGAAAGATGCTTGCCTGTGATTATGAAGATGCTAGACCAGATTTATTAATTCTTGGAAAAGCTATTTCTGGAGGAGTTTTTCCTGTATCAGCCGTATTAGCTGATGATGAAATTATGCTTTGTATTCAGCCTGGAGAGCATGGTTCTACTTTTGGTGGTAATCCTCTTGCTTGTAAAGTAGCACAAGCTGCTCTTGAAGTAGTAATAGATGAAAATCTTGCTGAAAATGCATATAGATTAGGGAAGATATTTAGAAGAGAATTACGAGCTTTCGATAACGATATGATTACTCTTGTTAGAGGTAGAGGATTACTTAATGCCATTGTGATAAAACCTAAAGACGGGAAAGAAGCATGGGATGTCTGTTTAAAATTAAGAGATAACGGTTTGTTAGCAAAACCAACTCATGGAGATATTATTCGTTTTGCCCCTCCTTTGGTAATTACGGAAGATCAATTAATGGACTGTATCGCCATTATTAAAAAGACTATTCTTTCTTTTTAAATTTGAGGTAAAACTTCAGATTTCCTACAGATTTCAAACTTATTTTTGCATAAATTTTTGAAGTGAAAAACTTTGTAATTATATTTTGTATGCTTTTGACCTATTTTTCTTTTTCTCAGAATCAAAAGGAAGCTATTGTGTTTGATAGAAAGTTAGAAGAAGTAACTATCTCTGCTACAAAAACAGCTAAGTCAATAGCTAAATTACCTATTCCTGTTATGATAATTTCTGAAAAGGAAATTGAAGAGTTTGGTTCAAGTAAATTATTTGATGTAATTAAAAGGCAAACAGGCATTGTAAGTGTTACTACAAAAACAGGAACTGAAGGATTGCAAATGCAAGGTTTAGACGCCTCATACACCACAATACTTCTTGACGGCTTCCCGATTATTGGAAGATCATTTGGCGCTTTAGATTTAAATAGGATTGCATTAGTTGATGTTGAAAAAATTGAAGTTATAAAAGGAGCTTCATCAAGTTTATATGGATCCAATGCCTTGGGAGGAGTGATAAACCTGGTAAGTAAAAAGAAACTTATTGATGGGAAAAGCACTACTTTTTCATTAAAACATGCTACTCATAATACAACTAATGCTAGTTTAATTTATCAATATAAAAAAGAACATCTTCAACTTTCTAATTCTTTCGATTATTATAATTCAGATGGTTATGATTTGATAGATTCTGATAAGCTTAGTACTGTTAATCCTTATTCCAATTATACAATTAGCTCTAATTTAAAATATGGAATTTCTGATAAAATTTTATTAAATACAAATGCTCGCTATTATAAACAAGAGCAAGTGTATACTGCTGAGCATTTAAACTCTTTACTAAAAGGAAAAAGCAATATTGAGGAGTGGAGTTTGGGTAGTTCACTTAAATACTTGATGAGTTCTAATTTTAATCAGCAGATAGATGTTTATAAAACTAACTATAGGGCAGACGAGTTTTTAAATACGGAAGAAGGTATATTGCATGATAATAATTATTTTGATCATATATTATTGCAATCTGAATTGAAATCATATTTTACCTACAAAGGATTAAATACTGTTATCGGTTTTGGTATGACAAAAGAAGAATTATCCAGAAGAGATTTTTCAAATAATCCAAAGCAAGATTTAAAATTTTTGTACGGACAATTGGATGCAACTGCTTTTGATAAATTAAATATTATATTGGGAAGTAGATATGATTCTTATACTGATTATACTCCAGTAATTTCTAATAAATTAGCTTTAGGAATTCCGATTACTAAAAAACTGAATATAAACAGTTCTGTTGGTTCGGGTTTTAAAACTCCTGATTTCAGACAAAAATATTTTGATTTTACAAACTCAACTATTGGCTATACTGTACTTGGTAGAGATGTTGCCTTTGATAGACTAGCCACTATGCAGGCTGAAGGGATGATACAGGAAATAGTTCCATTTTCTGAATTAATATCTCCTTTAAAATCAGAAACTTCAATAAACCTTAATCTGGGAATAAAATATTATCCTACCCATAACTTAACTTTTGACGTAAACTTGTTTAATAATAAGGTGAATGATTTGATTGAATGGCAATTAGTAGCCAAAGGTGTAAATAATACAAATATCTATAGTTATTTTAATATTAACCAGGTTGAAACCAAAGGGCTAGAATTTAACGCTAGCTATAAAAAAACAAATAATTTGGAAATTAAATTTGGCTACCAACTGCTTTACGCATATGATACGGAGGTTGTAAAAGATATTGAAAAAGATGATAGTGATTATTACGCTTTGAATACAGAAACATTAACAAGTGTCAGGCTTAACAAAGAGGATTACTTTGGATTGTTTAATAGATCCAGACATATGGGGAATATTAAACTAAACTATAATCTAAACGATAAAACAGAATTAAATACCATACTTACCTATAGAAGTAAATATGCCCTTTCTGATTCTAATGGAAATGAAATCTTAGATACTTATGATAAATTTGTGGTTGGGTATAGTTTATGTGATGTAGCTATTACTCACCAAATAAACTCACTCAAATCTTGTCAAATAGGCGTTAAGAATATCTTTGGATTTACAAACCCAGAGTTTATAAGTAATATCACAGGAAGGCTATATTATATGAGCTTTAAAGTCAATTTTAAATAAATACAACTACTTAATAATAATAATAATAATAATAACAATAACAATAACAATAACAAAAATGAAAACAAAAATGAAAACAAAAACAATTTTATCAGTATGCATGTTAACAGTTTTACTTTATGCATGTACAAAAAATTCTGTAAGACCAGAAGTGCTTACAGACTGTATGGGGGTAGAAAATGGAGTTGCTACTTATGATGACTGCCGTGATTGTCATCAATCATATATATATAATTTTGTAACACATGTACCAACTTATATAGATGATACTACAGGATTAGTGTTAGATACATCATCTGAAATGCTTATATTAGCTGGATCTGCTCAGGATATAGCTTCTAATCCAAATTGGAATGCTTGTATTGATTGTATGGGTACTGCAAATGGATTAGCAGCTATGGATGATAGTAGTTGTTGTCATCAATCATATATATATAATGATTCAACGCATGTTCAAATGGATATTGATGACACTACAGGATTAGTATTAGGAACCAATGAAATGGTTATTTTAGCTGGATCTGCTCTTGATATAATGTTCAATCCAAATTGGAATACTGGCTGCAAATAAAAACATGAAACACACTATTTTCTTTTTTCTACTTAGTTTTTTGCTTTTCACCTCTTGTGAAAAGAGTAGTACTGAGGAAATCCTTTGGTGGCATAATGCTGATGTTGTTGAGCTAAATGCAAGTGATTTTGAGCTTAATATTGCTGACACATTAGCAACAGGAGATTTTATTAAGTTTAGTTTCTCTGAGGGAAGCATTGTAACTAATGAAGATTGGGATGTTGCTTTTAGAGGTACTACTCTTATTGTAAATGGTGGAGAAAAAGCCAATAATGATCAGCCTGGTCGCACGGGTGATGCTGCTGTTTATATTGCCACCGGAAGTATGTCAGAAATAAACAGTGTTGATACCAATAGTTTATTACAAGATAATAGTTCTGGTTCTGCAATACTAAATAATATAATGATAGACGATTTAGGAGTGTCTGGACAAGGATGGGCTTCATATAGTTTGAGTACCCACTTATTTTCCCCAAGAGCAGGTAGAATATTGGTTTTCAGAACTCATGATAATAAATATGCTAAAATGGAGATTATTTATTTTTATGACAGCCTTAATCCTGATACGGGAAGTGGAGATATTGGTGGATATTATACATTTAACTATGTGTATCAATCAACAGGAGAAATTAATTTCTAAAAAATGAAAAAACAATTAAGGACTTGCTTATTTTTGCAAGTCCTTAATTGTTTTAATAAAATATTCTAATGGCAATCAAAAATTTATTTAAATCAAAGTTTTTGAGTAAATATACTCAAATTTATAAGCAAGGTGGTTTCAAGGGGGTTATTAAAGAAGGTGGTTGGAAAATAGTAATTTATTTCTTTTTATTTTACTTAGTTAGAGATTCATTTCTGTACATAATTCTACCTTATTTTTTTATGAAAGGGGTTTTCTCTTAACGGCTAAGAATTATTCTATTGCTATTTAAAAACACATAAATTATATGAAAGCTAAATTAGTATGGAGTTTTAGTGGGGAAGGCGCATTAAAAACTGCCGAACATCATCTTATACATTTAAAAGAGTATTCCGATAAAGAAAAAGTTCAGGTTATAGAATTCGGAACCCAGCAACAAACTGAATTTACTGCAATCGCTTTTATTATTGTAACGAAAGACTTGGTAAACGACTTACGACAAAGTTTAAAGCCTCATCAAGGCTTTTTGGTGGAATAATATAAAAACCATTTTCTTTCGTATTTTCGCACCATGTATTCGGCTATTCTTATATCACATATTGTTATTAGTATTCTGCTCATTTTATTGGCGATTTATATTGTAATGCGTTCGCTTTTTGGGGTATTTGGGAAAGTTAATTTCTCTATATTTCATGATATAAAGTTACCAATTGTAGCAGTTATATTTTTGTATTTGGAGCTTATTCTAGGTGTTCTGCTTTATGCGATTTACATTAACAAACTGGAGATTTTAATCTCTCAGGTAAATGCTAATGCTTATTTTTCGGCTCGTTTTTGGGCAGTGGAACATGCTATTCTCATGTTATTTGCTATAATATTTGGGCATTTGGGTTTGGTATATGCTAAGAATTTGGAAGATGATAGGCAGAAGTTTAAAAAGAACTTTTTGTATTTTGGATTATCATTTGTACTTATTTTTATTTCAATCACAATGAATATGTTTCGAAATGCTTAAAAAACATAATATACTAGTAGTTGAGGATGAATTAGAATTAGCTAAATCAACTATTTCTTCTTTATCAGAAAATGGATTTTTACCTTTTCATGCTAAAGATTTAAATTCAGCCAGAAAATTATTGAAACAAGAAAAATTTGCTGCTGTACTTTTGGATTTAGGCTTGCCTGATGGAGATGGTATTTCTTTGATAAAAGAAATAAAAAACACTAAAATTGAAATTGGCTTGATTATTGTTTCGGCCAAAGATGCTTTGGAAAAAAAAGTACAGGGTTTAGAATTAGGGGCGGATGATTATTTAACTAAACCTTTCTTTTTTTCAGAACTAAATGCTCGTTTAAAATCAGTTATAAGAAGATTAAATTTAGAAGATAATCAGCAATTAACCATTAATGAAATTACTTTATTCCCTGAAGAAATGCGTACATTGATTCATGGTGATATAGTTGAGCTAACGGGAAAAGAGTTTGGTTTGCTTTTATACTTTTTTTCTAATCCTAACAGAGTGATTTCTAAAACTACTTTAGGTGAGTTTATGTCATCAAGCTATGCTGACTATGGTTTTACTGATGATGTAGTCTATACACATATTAAAAACCTGAAAAAGAAAATTACAAATAGTGGTGGAGATGATTATATCAAAAATGTTTATGGTGTAGGTTATAAATTTACTGTAGCATGAAATTATTAACGAAAACTTCTCTTAATTTTATTTCGGCTTCAGTTATTTTCTTCCTTCTTGGAAGTGTCGCTATGTATTTTTCAGTGCGTAACATCATAGCTGAGGATTTGCAAAACCGATTGTTACAACAGCAAAAGGATTTTTTTTATACTGCTGATCAAAATAATCTTACTGACTTATCGTCCAAATTAGTATTTATTCAAATTACCGATAAAGAAATAATACATTCTTTTTCAGACACGGTCTTAATCGTAAATGATTCCTATATTCTTTATCGAAAACTGCAATTTTCTTATTTGAAAGATGAACAATATTATAATGTAAGTATCTTGAAAAACCAAAGCCAAAGTGATTCATTGATCAAAAAAATAGTAATTATGAATGTTGGTTTTGCTATGCTCTTTTTCCTAATTATGTTTTTTGTGAATAGGCATTCTATTAAAAGTGCGCTTAGTGTTTTTTACAGTACCATCCGTAAGTTAGAAGATTTTGAACTTAGTAAATTACAAACACTAACCCTTGAAACTGCTGAGGTTCAGGAAATAAAAAAACTGAATGAAGTATTTGAGAAAATGGCCACTCAAATTTATAATGATTTTGAAGCCCAGAAAGAATATACTGAAAATGTATCACATGAATTGCAAACACCTTTAGCAATTATAAGTTCCAAAGCAGATGAGCTAATGCAGGCAGATAATCTTTCCAAAGAACAGATGGAGCAATTGGAGCTACTTTTGGAAACGACCAACCGACTATCTAAAATCAATCAGGCACTTATTTTCCTTACCAAAATTGACAACCGTTTTTATACCCAGGGATCATCCTTTTCGTTAAATGATTTAATTAAGGAAAAACTACAAATTTTTGAGACTGCAATTCAAGATAAAAATTTGAAGTTGGAACTAGATTTATTAGATATTACTCAAATTTATATGAATCCTTATTTGGCAGAAACCTTAATTATTAACCTTATTAAAAATGCAATTATACATAATTCAAATGGAGGTTTGTTGCGTATTCATTTAAGTAATAATATCTTGAGTATTTCTAATAGTGGCTCTCCACTTTCATTCCCTGAAAAGGATATCTTTAAAAGATTTACAAGAAGTGAGAATAGTAAAAAGAATCTTGGTATTGGGCTTTCAATTGTGCAAAGGATTTGTGAATTGTACACTTTCAAAATTGCTTATACTTATGCTAGTGTACATCAATTTAAAATAATTTTTAAAAAATAAATAATGAATATACTAGAATTAATTAACGACACAGCAACCACTATTGTTGATGTGAGAACAGAGATTGAATTTGAAGAAGGAAATGTAGAAGGGTCAATAAATATCCCTTTACATAATATAATTGAAAAGGTTGAAGAATTAAAGGCAATGCAGCCTTTAGTTTTGTGTTGTCTTTCAGGAGGTAGAAGCGGACAAGCTACAGCCTTTTTACAAGCTCAGGGTTGTGATGATGTACATAATGGAGGGGGTTGGGAATTTGTAGATGCTCAAAAACGATAATATCCTTGGAAACCTTTAATATATTAGGTGTTATTGGAGCGCTAGTTATTGGCGTAGTTCTTGGTATAACAGGAGGTGGTGGTTCTATTTTAACAGTTCCTATTCTTGTTTACCTTTTAGGTGTTATGCCTATTACTGCAACTGCTTATTCCTTATTTATTGTAGGAACAACTTCATTGTTTGGTACATTCCGTAATATAATGAAACGGATGATTGATTTTCGTGTTGCTTTTGTATTTTCAATTCCGGCATTTATTGCAGTTTATTTAACTCGCAAGCTGATTATCCCGTCAATACCTACTATTATTTTTACAGTTCAAGACTTTGTTTTAACTAAGGATTTGGCTATAATGATTTTCTTTGCATTTATTATGTTTTTTGCTGGAATCTCTATGCTAAGATCAAGGAAGAGTATTAAGGTTAAACAAGTTAGTGAATTTAACTACTTTATTATAATTATTGAAGGTTTTGTAGTTGGAATTCTTACTGGCCTTGTAGGAGCAGGTGGAGGTTTCTTAATCATTCCTGCCTTAGTGTTATTTGCTAATTTACCAATGAAAAGGGCAGTAGCTACCTCCCTTATGATTATTTCCATAAAATCATTAATTGGCTTTTTAGGTGATATTGGAAATATTGAAATTGATTGGGAGTTTCTGCTTATGTTTTCAATATTATCTATTATTGGAATTATTATTGGAATTTATCTTAGTAATTTTATAGACGGAAAAAAAATTAAAAAAGCTTTTGGTTGGTTTGTACTAGTCATGGCAATATATATCATAATTAAAGAAATACTATTTTAAAATGAAAGTAGAACAAATTTATACAAGCTGTTTAGCCCAGGGTGCTTATTACATTGAAAGTAATGGCCAGGCTGCTGTGATTGATCCTTTACGTGAAGTTGAGGCTTATATTGAAATGGCGGCAGAAAGAGGAGCTAAAATTAAATATGTTTTTGAAACACATTTTCATGCGGACTTTGTAAGTGGACACCTTAGCTTGGCAAAAAAAACAGGAGCTCAAATTGTATTTGGACCTACAGCAAAAACTAATTTTGAAGCTGTTATTGCTGAGGATAATCAAGTATTTGAAATAGGAAATATAAGCATCAAAGTTTTGCATACACCAGGACACACTATGGAAAGTTCTTGCTACTTACTAAGTAATGAAAAGGGAGAAGATAAAGCTATTTTTTCAGGAGACACCTTGTTTTTAGGTGATGTAGGTCGCCCTGATTTAGCACAAAAATCAGATATGACTGAGCAAGATTTAGCAGGAATTTTATTTGATAGCTTAAGAAAAAAAATAATACCTTTAGCGGATGATGTAATTGTTTATCCTGGGCATGGAGCTGGTTCGGCTTGTGGGAAAAATATGAGTAAGGAAACTGTAGGAACTATAGGGCATGAGAAAGCGAATAATTATGCTTTGCGTGTTGATATGACTAAGCAAGATTTTATAAATGAACTAATAGATGGAATTTTGCCTCCACCAGCTTATTTCTCAGAAAATGTAAGGTTAAATATTGAGGGAACTTCTTCAGTTGATGTGGTTATTGAAAAAGCTTTTAAGCCCGTTTCAGTAGCGGATTTTAAAGAATTTTCAACAAAGAAAAATACAATTATTTTAGATGTACGTCATCAAAAAGAATTTGTAAAAGGTTTTATTCCAAATTCTATTTTTATTGGAATTGATGGAGGTTTTGCTCCTTGGGCAGGGGCCATTATTAAAACTGTTGATACATCAATTTTATTGGTGTGTGATAAGGATAGGTTGCAAGAAACAGCTACTCGATTATCACGTGTAGGTTTTGATAATATACTTGGACATTTGCAGGGTGGTATTAATGCTTGGGATGTAAATGATTTAGACACTATGCAATCTATTTCATCTGAAAATTTTGCAAGCATTTATAAGAAAAATAATGCTATTCATATTGTTGATGTACGTAAAGCGAGCGAATACAATAGTCAGCATATTAGCGGTGCTGAATTGGCTCCTTTAGGTAACTTGGATAAGCAGCACGATAAATTTACTACAATAAATGAAAATTTTGTGCACTGTGCAGCAGGTTACCGATCAGTTATTGCTGGTTCATTGCTAAAAAAACAAGGAATTAACAACGTCATTAATGTTGAGGGAGGCTTTGCTGCTATTAAAGAAACAGCTATTCCTTTGTCTGATTTTATCTGTCCTACAACTTTATAAAATATGAGTAAGGAGCATTGGGAAAATATATATGCAACTAAAGATATGCAAGAAGTAAGTTGGTTTCAAAAAGTTCCTACAACTTCTTTGGAATTAATTAATCAAGTTGCTGAAAATAAGCAGGACGCAATTATTGATATTGGGGGTGGTGATGGATTTTTGGTTGATAATTTACTTGCATTAGGATATACTGATATTACAGTTTTAGATATTTCCAAAAATGCAATTGATAGAGCAAAAAAACGATTAGGTAAGTTGGCTGAAAAAGTAAAATGGATAGTAGCTGACATTAATGAATTTGTTCCTAATAAAGAGTATGTCATTTGGCATGATAGAGCAGTGTTTCATTTCTTAACGGAGCAGCAAGACAAAGAAAATTATCGTATATTAGTAAATACAGCTGTTAGCGGTTATTTTATTTTAGCTACTTTCTCAGATCAGGGGCCAGATAAGTGTAGTGGATTGGAAATTTGCAACTATGCTAAGCAGGATATTCAAGCTTTTTTTTCTTTTAATTTCAGAATGATACGCTCCTTTAAATACAACCATCCAACCCCATTTGGTTTGTACCAGAATTTTATATTTTCAGTCTTTAGTAAGATGAACGAATAAGAATTCATTTTTTTTAGAAAATATTAGCTAATTAACACATAAATTATTATATTTTTGTATACTAAATTAACTAAAAAAGTTATCATGAATAAATTTTATTTCACAATAGGACTATCAATATTATGCCTTTTTGCTTTTGCCCAATGTCCAACAGGGCAAACTGAAGTTACCATTGATGTAGGTACAGATAACTATGGATATGAAATTTATTGGGAATTAGCACCTACAGGAAGTAATTGTGGTAGTACAGCAATACTTTTTTCAGGTGGAAATTCTGCTGTTGGCTGTAATGCTAATAATGTAAATTCTGGAGGCTATTCTAGTAATACTGTAATTTATGAAGGTCCTTGGTGCTTAACGGATGGAGCTAGTTATGATATTATATCACGTGATGGTTATGGTGATGGAATGGCTAGTTTTGTGACTAATATTGGTTCCTGGCCTATGTATAATTTCTCTCATGGAAATTCTAATAATGAAACTTTTACTTTCTCTGTTGTCCCTCCTCCTGCAATTGATGGTGCAATGCTAAACATTAAAACTCCTTCGTATATTTTAGTTGGTAATATTAATTTAGAAGCAAAAATTAAGAATTTGGGTTCTATGACTATTAATTCTATAGATGTTAACTATACTATTAATGGGGGTGCTATTGTTAGTCAAAACTTATCAGGATTAAATATTTATGCGCTTACATCATATGATTTAACTCATCCTACAGTTTGGACTCCTGCTACAACAGGAGCTTACTCTGTTGAATTATGGATTTCCAATATTAATGGACAAGGCGTAGATGCAGTGCCTTCTAATGATAATTTGATAAAAACAATTAATGTTAAAGATCCTATTCCAAACATTATTCCATCTTATACTTCAGTTAATAATACTTTCACATATGATGTGATAGTGAACTCTAGTAATCAAATTAATCAGCCAAGAGATTTAGATTTTCATCCTAATGGAGATTTATGGATTATAAATACAGGCACTGAAAACTCAGGAGGTAGTACGGTAAAAGTGACAAATCCTGGAATGACTTCTCAAAACTCACTTTGGGAACAAGATGGAAATGCATGGCACTTTATGTCTTTACCTTCAGCAATTGCCTTTAGTGATAATGGTAATTTTGCAACTTCAACTTCTGTCTTAGATGCCAATCATGGTGGAAATCAATTTACAGGTCCCACATTATGGTCGTCAGATCCTTTAATTTATGCTAAAGATGCAGGTCCTGGAACTAATGGATCTCATTTAGATATGTTACATGCAAGTCCATACTCAATGGGAATTGCATCAGAAAAAGATAATGTTTTTTGGGTGTATGATGATTATAGTAATGATATAGTTCGTTATGATTTTGCAGAGGATCATGGTCCTGGTAATTCTGATCATGATGATGGAGAGTTAATAAGATATCAAGGAATGGGGCTTAGTGCAATTAATCATACTATTGTAAATCATTTAGTATTAGATGAAGATAAAAAGTGGTTATATTTTGTAGATGGAGGGAATCAAAGAGTATTACGATTAGATATTACGAATGGAACAGCTATTCCAGCACCATCTTCATTTTTACTGCAAGAAACTCTAGCTGAATATCAAAAGATGACTGGTTTTTCTTGGGAGGAAGTAGTAATAACAGGTTTAGTTCAGCCTGCAGGAATTGATATTATTGATAATAGCTTAGTGGTTACTGACCATAGTAATGGTGATATTGTTTTTTATGATGTAAATACTATTCCTGCAACTGAAATTGGAAGAATACAAACTAATGAGCCAGGGATTATGGGTGCTGTAATAGGTCCTAATGGAAAGCTTTGGTATGCTAATGCAACTTTAAATAAGGTTGTTAAAATTGAGCCTTCAACTATTATATCAGATGTTGTAGAAAGTCAATTCGTTTTAAATGGAAACCGTATTTTTCCCAATCCGGTTTCTAATACCCTACATTTTACAAAAAATGCTACATTTGCAGCTGTATTTGATATCAATGGTAAATTAATTTTATCAGCAAACAATAATATAAAAGCTATTGATGTTAGTATGTTGAATGAAGGAGTTTACTTTATTGATGTAGATGGTGTCAAATCAAAATTTATAAAATATTAACATGAAGTTGAAAGAAATATTCAAAGTAGTTTTTTCTATTGTGATGGCCGTATTTATACTGTCTGTTTCAATGGGAATGAATATTTCCAAAATGAATTGTGATGAAGATGGAAGTGTGTACCTAGGTATTGAAGTTCCTTCTTGTAGTGAGGAATATGAAGTGGTTTGTAATGAGGAACAAGAAAAAGTTTCGTGTTGTATGCTTGAGGTTGTAAAATCATGTTGCCCTGAAACTAATGATGAATCCTGCGCAAGTAGTACTCAGAATATTCATTATGATTTTGAAACTATATTAACTGTTTTTGAACATGATTTTTCAGCAAAAGCTAGTTTACTTTCTTTCTTCAATTCGTATGATAGTAAATCATATTTTGTAAAAGTTAATAATTATTTTAGTGGTATACCACCACCTAAGCTGAACAAACCTGAATTATCTCAAATACAATCATTTTTACTATAGGATTAACTCTTGTTAACTAGAGTTTTAATTTTATAAAATAAAAAATGAAAAAGATAATAATTATTGCAATAGTGCTTATTGCAAGTTTAAATACAAAAGCACAAAATCAAATAATAGGAAAGGTTGTTGAAATAATCAAGGATGGATCAGAACTTCCAATTCCTGGAGCTAATGTGTATTGGGAAGGGACTACAACTGGTGCAGCTACTGAGGGGGATGGAAATTTCTCAATTGTTGAACCAACTTCATTTCCTGCAACTATAGTCGTGAGTTTTGTGGGCTATCAACAATATACTCAGCTGATAGAGGCTAATACTCAACTTCAGATATACCTTACTCCATCCCTTGAACTAAAAGAGGTAAAAGTAAAGGGGAAGGTAAATACAACTAAGTTCTCTACAGTTAACTCTATTAATATGCAAACCCTTTCAACTGGTGAGTTGGAAAAAGCAGCCTGTTGTAATCTCTCGGAAAGTTTCAGTACAAACGCTACTGTTGATGTTAATTTTACTGATGCTGTTTCGGGAGCTAAGAAAATTCAAATGTTAGGTTTGGATGGTGCTTATACGCAGATAACACAAGAAAACATGCCTTTAATAAGAGGGATTTCCTCTGCTTATGGTTTGAGTTATGTCCCAGGTACTTGGATAGAATCGATACAAATTATAAAAGGAAGTGGTTCAGTTGTGAATGGTTTTGAATCCTTTGCCGGTCAGATTAATTTGGAATATTATAAGCCAGAATCAGCTCCTAAATTATTTTGGAATGGCTATACGAATTCTGAAGGAAAATTAGAAAATAATTTGTTGTTTGCTAAAAAAGTAGGAGCTTGGAAAAGTAATCTGTTTACACATGTTTCTTATTTTGACGGAGAGCCAGACCACAATGAAGATATGTTTTTAGATGTGCCAAAAGTAAAGCAGGTAAATATGTTAAACAGATGGGATTATAAGGGGGATGGGAGTTATCACATTTCATTAACTGCAAGAGGCTTAGTTGAGGATAGATTAGGAGGGACTATCGAAAATGCGATTAACCCCTATGATGTTAATATTCATAATGACTTATTAGAGTTTACTTCAAAAACTGGAGCTATACAACCAAACTCTCCTGGTAAAAGTGCAGGTTTGCAAACTTCTTTCAGAAGGCATAATCAAACGGCTATTTTTGGAGAGAATAATTACAAAGGCTTACAGGAAAGTGCATACCTTAATCTTATCAGACAAACTTATATTGGAAGTACTAACCATAAATTGAAATATGGAACAAGTTATTATGCGGATAGATATACCGAAAGTTTTTCAGGACATATTGATACTGCTTTTACCGATAACGTAAGAGTAGATTTGATGACAGGTGTTTTTTCAGAGTATTCTTACAAATGGGGTGAAAGTTTTAATTTGACTGCTGGAATACGTGCAGATTATTACAATAATTCTGAAGAAATAAATTATCTACCAAGGTTAAATATGAAATACAATCCAACAGAAAAAATGGCAATTCGTTTTTCAGCAGGAAAGGCTTTTCGTGTAGCTAATGTGTTTGTTGAAAATGCTTCTTTTTTAGCTTCTAATAGAGAAATTTCAGTTGGCAATTTAAATCCTGAAATAGCTTGGAATTATGGTGCGAACATTACGTATTGTTTTTATCTCTTTGGAAGAGAAGGTACTATTAATGCAGATGCCTATCGTACTGATTTTGAAAATCAAATTGTGGTTGATATTGAAAATCAAAATGAGTTATCGTTTTATAATTTAGAAGGAGATTCCTATGCAACTAGTATGCAATTGGATTTTGCTTATGAGTTGTTTGATCGCTTTGATATAAAGATGGCCTATAAGATAAATGATGTGAAAAGCACCTATGATGATGAGGGAATTAAAGAATCTCCGCTTACTCCAAAAGATAGAGCATTATTAAATCTTTCTTATGCTACTAATTTTGATAAATGGATGTTTGATGTTACGGCTAACTATGTAGGTGAGAGTAGGATTCCTAATCATAATTTAAATTCAGATCCATCTGTTTTGAATAATTTTTCAGACCCATTTTACTTGTATAATACTCAAATAACCAAGAAATTTCGCAAATTTGATGTGTATGTTGGGGGGGAAAATTTACTAGGTTATGTCCAGAAAAATCCAATATTAGGAACACCTATTCCAAATTCAGATACTGCTTTTGATGCTTCATTAATTTATGCGCCCATTAATGGTAGAATGATATATGCAGGATTTCGATTTAAAATTAAATAATAATTAAATAAATAATAACATGAAAAAAATATTCATTGCCTTATTCAGCATTTTAACTATAAATGCTTGGGCACAAAAAGAAACAGTACAGATTAAAACTTCAGCAGAATGTGTTGCTAATTGTTGTAAAGATAGGATTGAAGAAGAAATGCAGTTTACAAAAGGAGTTACTGCAGTAAATTTGGATGTAGAAAGTCAAGTTTTAACGGTTACTTTTAAAACGAAAAAGAACTCAGTTGAGAATATTAGAAAAATTATTTCAAATCTTGGTTATAATGCTGATGATGTAAGGGCCAATGAGAGTGCTCATAATGCTTTGCCTAATTGCTGTCAAAGTCTTGATTTTACAAAGCCAAAAGTTAAAAAATTTCAATTGAAAAAGCCTGATTAATTTTTAAAGGAAGTTTTTTCAATCTTTTTACATCATTTTATTTATAATATCTATTGCTGATTCTGCAATTACTGTACCGGGGCCAAACACACCACTCACTCCAGCATTGTATAGGTAATCATAATCTTGCTGGGGAATTACACCTCCTGCAATCACTAAAATATCATCACGACCATATTCTTTTAGAGCTGCAATTACTTGCGGAACTAATGTTTTGTGTCCTGCTGCTAATGAGGATATTCCTAGAATGTGAACATCATTTTCAACTGCTTGTTTAGCTGCTTCCTTTGGGGTTTGAAAAAGAGGTCCAACATCAACATCAAAACCTAAGTCAGCAAATGAAGTTGCTATTACTTTTGCTCCTCTATCGTGTCCGTCCTGTCCCATTTTGGCAATCATAATTCTTGGTCGTCTTCCTTTCTTTATTGCAAACTCATCCGACAAGGCAAGGGCTTTTTTAAAGGTTTCGTTATTTTGTATTTCCATTTTATATACTCCTGAAATAGTTTGATTTTTTGCAATATATCTTCCGAACACTGTTTCCATAGCATCTGATATTTCTCCTAGTGTTGCTCTTTCTCTTGCTGCTATTACTGCCAGTTCCAATACGTTTCCTGTGTTGTTTTTACAAGCTAAAATTAGTGCATTTAAGGATGCTTTTACTTTTTCACTATCTCTGCTTGCTTTTATGCTATTGAGCCTTTCAATTTGTAATTTTCTAACAGAAGTATTGTCAACTTCCAATATTTCAAGTTCTTTATCTTCTTTGGTTAAGCGATTTGTATTTACACCAACAATAATATCCTTTCCACTATCAATTCTTGCTTGTTTTCTTGCAGCAGCTTGTTCAATTCTCATCTTTGGAATTCCTGTCTCAATAGCTTTTGTCATACCACCAAGTTCTTCTATCTCCTGAATGTGTTTCCAAGATTTTTCAGCTATCTCCTGTGTTAATTTTTCAACATAGTAAGAGCCACCCCAAGGGTCAACTGTATTGCAAATTCCTGTTTCTTTCTGTAAATATATTTGAGTGTCTCTAGCAATTTTTGCTGAAAAATCTGTCGGTAGTGCAATAGCCTCATCTAAAGCATTGGTGTGTAAGCTCTGTGTTCCACCCATTACAGCTGCCATTGCTTCTATACATGTTCGGGTAATATTATTAAACGGATCTTGCTCTGTTAAGCTCCAGCCACTAGTTTGGCAATGTGTACGTAAGGCTAATGATTTCGGATTTTTTGGATTGAATTCTTTCACCATTTTTGCCCAAAGCATTCTTGCAGCTCTCATTTTAGCAATTTCCATAAAGTGATTCATTCCTATGCCCCAAAAGAAAGATAATCTTGGTGCGAATGTATCAATTTCCATTCCTGAAGCAATTCCTGTTTTTATATATTCTAATCCATCAGCTAGAGTGTAAGCTAACTCAATATCAGCTGTTGCACCTGCCTCTTGCATGTGATAACCTGAAATAGAAATACTATTATATTTTGGCATATTATTTGAAGTGTACTCAAAAATATCAGAGATAATACGCATAGAATGTTGTGGTGGATAGATATAGGTATTACGCACCATAAATTCTTTTAGAATGTCATTCTGTATGGTTCCTGAAAGTTTTTCTAAGGATACTCCCTGTTCCTGAGCAGCTACAATATAGAAGGCTAAAATGGGTAAAACGGCTCCATTCATAGTCATTGAAACAGACATTTTATCCAGTGGAATCTGATTGAATAGAATCTTCATATCCTCAACAGAATCAATTGCAACTCCTGCCATACCTACATCACCAACTACTCTTTCATGGTCGGAATCATATCCTCTGTGAGTTGCTAAATCAAAAGCTACTGAAAGTCCTTTTTGACCAGCAGCTAAGTTTTTTCTGTAGAACTCATTGGATGCTTCTGCCGTTGAAAACCCTGCATATTGCCTTATTGTCCAAGGACGCATAACATACATAGTTGAATAAGGTCCTCTTAAACTTGGCGCTAATCCAGCAACAAAATTTAAGTGTTCAACTTCTTTAACATCTTGTTTTGTATATTGACTTTTAATTTCAATTTGCTCAGGGCTTATCCAAGTTAGCTTATTGTTAATTCCTTCTTTGTTCGTATTTTCTAAGTTATAATCTTTTAATAATTCATTTACTAAATAATCAATATAGTATGCACCCTTTGTTGGGTCGCTTACCTTATCCAAATAACTTTCTTGCCTAAGTATAGTTTGCTGATTTCTTGCAATTCTTTCAGAAAACTCTGTTGGCATTTCAAAGCTATGATTGTAGGAATTAATCATAATTGCATTGGCTCCCCCAAAAATTGCTGACATACATTCTGTAGTACTTCTAAGAATATTATTATAAGCATATTCTTGTTCTTTATTGCTAAGCGAGCTTGAAGCAAAAATAAATGGAGTAGTTCCTGTTTTTTCTTCCCAGAGTATTCTAAATGCTTTAAGTTTTGCAATCTCTAAAAAATAGTTACTACTTATTTCAAAATGAAATTGGATATTTTTTATCGTATCAATTCCTTTTATAAAAGCAGTGTCAATTTCTTCTTTAGCCGTCTTTCCTTTAGCAAAAATGGTACTTAATAGAGTAGTGTCTTCTATTCCGTGAAAAGCACCTTTTACATTTTTTCCTTTTGAATATTCCTTCCATTGAGATATAAATTCAGCATCATAATCTTTAAAATCAATTCTGATGTGTTCTATTTCAATGCCTTTTAGTAAAATCGCTAGTTTGTTTGGGTTAGTGAAACATAATCCACTTACATCATTTTGTAAAGCTTCTAATGCTCTTATATTTCCTTCTTTTGGGTTTTTTGCATTAATAAGCTGATAGCTTTCCCAATTGTCAGGAAAAGAACTATTGAAAACAGGAGTGTTGTCGTTAGCATGATAAATAGGAAAAATCTCAATACCTTGAGCATCTGAAACTAATTTTTCATTATAATCAGCTCCTTTTAGGTCAGTTGTGATTTTCTCAATCCATTCCTTTTTTGTTGCAGCATTAAATGCTGAAAATAATTTACTCATTTTCTTTTTCTCGTATTATGAATATATCTTCATTTTCTTTTTTCATTAAGAATTTTTCTCTAGCAAATCTTTCTTGCTCAGCAGGGTCATTTTGTAGCTTATATAATTCAGTGCTATCTGATTTGATTTCGGAAATGTAGAATTCTTTTTGAATCTTTAAATCATCAACAGTATTCTTGATTTTACTTTGATTAATTAAATTATAATCATCTATAAAAACGACCCATAAAATGAATAATAAAAATAAAATAAGATATTTATTTCTTAAAGGTTTTGGAAGTTTTTTAATTATGTCCTGTATTCTATCCATTAGGCAAATATAGAAAATTACTTACGATAAATATAAGCGAATAAAATTTCTTGTTTAAGAGAGTAAAAATATAGACGGTTGTTTGTGTATGTCTACTTTTGTTTGTTTCCATTCTTCAATAGTTTTGGTCTGAATAAATTCAGTTTTTGAAGTAATATTTGCGGCAATACATAATCTTGTTTTGTTATTGCATTGTGCTTTTAAAGTATCCAATAATTGATTATTTCTATAAGGGGTTTCCATAAAAATTTGAGTTTGTCCAGTCTTTTTTGCCAAACTTTCTAAGTTACGAATTGCTCTGTTACGCTCTACTTTATCAATTGGAAGGTAGCCTGTGAATGCAAAATTTTGGCCACTCATCCCCGAGCTCATTAATGCAAGTAGGATAGAGGATGGGCCAACTAAAGGTACTACCTCAATCTGAAAATCATGGGCATATGCTACAATTTTTGAACCAGGATCAGCAATACAAGGCAAGCCTGCTTCTGAAAGTAATCCGACATTTTCTCCATTTAAAATATGAGGTAGGAAATCCTGTTCTAAGCTAAGTGTATCATGTTTTCCGTAAGCATAGAAAGTCGTATTATCAATATCCTTTTCTCTATAAATTTTTTTGATATGTCTTCTGGCAGTTCTTATGTTTTCAACAATAAAAATATTTATTTCTTTAATATGATTCGTGATGATAGAAGGTAAGACGGCTTCTTGTGAGTCGTCACTTAAAACTGTTGGGATTAGATATAATTTTCCTTTATTCAATGTTTTGTATTATTTTGTCACATGCTTTGTCAAGCATGTTGTATATATCTTGAAAGCCATTCTCTCCACCATAATATGGGTCAGGTACTGACTGATAAGCTTTTGGATTAATTTCATTCAAAATCATCCTTATTTTATTGCGTTCTGTTTCGGTAGAAGCTAAGCTAATAAGGTGAGTGTAATTATTAGTATCCATAGCATAGATAATGTCAAATTTATCAAAATCTGCTCTTGAAAATTGCCTAGCTCTTTGTTGATTTAAATCAATAGTGTATTTATTGGCAATTTCAATTGATCGAATATCAGGTTGTTTTCCAATATGATAAGCGGCTGTTCCAGCTGAATCTACTTCAAGGTTAAGGTGTTTTCCTTTAGACGAAAGTATTCCCTCTGCAAGAGGTGATCGGCAGATGTTTCCTAAACAAACCATTAGGATTTTCATAGTTTAAGAAAGCGTTAACTTTTTCTCAATATCGGAAATATACCCTTTGAAGCGCTTGTCCGTATCGGCTAAGTTATTGACTGTTTTGCAAGCATGTAAGACAGTAGCGTGGTCTTTGTTTCCGCAATGTTTTCCAATCATAGCTAAAGAGTTTTTGGTCATTTGCTTGGAAAAATACATGGCCAATTGACGACATTGTACAATTTCTCTTTTCCTAGTTTTTGACTTCATAGTTTCAATAGGAATATCAAAATAATCACATACAACTTTTTGAATATAATCAATAGAAACTTCTCTTACTGTATTTTTCACAAATTTATCTAGCATGTTTTTAGCTAGGTCAATTGTAATTTCTTTTCTGTTTAAAGAGGATTGGGCTAATAATGAAATTAATGCACCTTCCAATTCTCTAACATTTGTAGTGATAGAATAAGCAATATACTCTATTACTTCATAAGGAATGTCAATACCATCTTTTTTGATTTTCTTTTTCAAGATAGCTAATCTTGTTTCTAGGTCAGGATACTGTAAATCAGCTGAAAGTCCCCATTTGAAACGAGATAACAATCTTTGTTCCATCCCAATAATATCAACAGGAGCTTTGTCGGAAGTTAAGATAACTTGTTTTTTATTTTGGTGGAGGTGATTGAAAATATGGAAGAAAACATCTTGTGTTTTTTCTTTTCCACAAAGAAATTGTACGTCATCAATAATTAATACATCAATAGATTGGTAGAAGTGAACAAAATCATTTCTTTTATTATCCTTAATTGCGTCAACAAATTGGGTTAAGAATTTGTCAGCAGAAACATATAATACAATTTTTTCAGGGTGATTATTTTTTACTTCAATACCAATAGCATTGGCTAAGTGAGTTTTGCCAAGCCCTCCTGATCCATAAATGAATAGTGGGTTGAAGGATGTTCCTCCAGGGTTTTGTGAAACAGCAAATCCTGCAGAACGGGCTAAACGATTACACTCACCTTCAACGTAAGAGTCAAAGGTGTATGACTCATTTAATTGAGGGTTGATGTTTATTTTTTGTAAACCAGGAATTATAAAAGGATTTCTGATAGAAGAACTATTCATGCTAATAGGCATACTGATAGGATTGTTCTTTACATCAGCTTGTCCGCTACTTGGTACTTTAGAGATATATGGTTTCTTATTTGATGAATTTTCAAGTAAGATATTGTATTCTAATTTTGCATCTTTTCCTATCACTCTCATGATTGTTTTCTTCATAAGAGTTAGATAATGTTTTTCTAACCATTCAAAACAAAACTGACTAGGCACCTGTATAGTAAGTGTTTTGTATTCAAGAGCAACTGCTTTAATAGGTTTGAACCAGGTCTTAAAGTTTTGAGCAGTTACATTGTCTCTGATTATTGTTAGGCAGTTATTCCAAACTTCTTGATGACTTTTTTCTTGCATTTTGTGGTCTTGATTTAGCTTTTAGTAATTCGTTTTAAGCTCTGTTCTATTCTTTTTGGTTTGAGCAAATATGAAGAACTTATCGTTAATAAAAAAGAAAATTTGCGCTTGACTTTACATTTTTTTTTACAGAGTTGAATTATCAGATAAGAGCTTTTGTTTAAAACTTTTTAAAAGTCATATTATTATGCATTTTCAGAGCCATTTTCAATAAATATTGATCTACCAAAAACTTTTTTTAAACCATCATTTTGACTAAAATGATAATCGATCTTGCCAATGTTAATTCCTGCCCATCCAACTTGGTTGATTAGCACTTCTTTTTCGTCTAAGTTAAGTTGCTTGACAGGCTTTTTTAAGAAGGTGTGTGTGTGTCCTCCTATAATTAAATCAATATCACGCGTTTGGCTTGCAAAAGTCATGTCTGATATCTTTTCTTCCTTGTATTTGAAGCCTAAATGAGACAGGCAAATAACTAAATCGCACTTTTCTTTTTGCTTTAAAAGATTTGCGTAATGATTAGCTGTAGAAATAGGGTCTTGATATACAGTATTTTGATACAATTTTTTAGGGACTAGACCATCTAATTCTATACCAATTCCGAACACTCCTATTTTCAAATCTCCTTTTCGGAATACTTTGTATGGTTTAAAAGTATTCTTTAATATGGTGTCTGAAAAATCATAGTTTGCAATTAAAAATGGAAAGTTAGCGTGAGGGAGTTGTTTTTTTAATCCTTCTAATCCATTATCAAAATCATGATTACCTAAGGTTACGGCATCATATTTCATTTCACTCATAAGTTTAAACTCTAGCTCTCCTCCATAAACATTGAAGTAAGGAGTTCCTTGAAAAATATCTCCAGCATCTAATAAGAGTACATGCTCTTCTTGTTTTCTTATTTGTTTGATTAGTGCAGCTCTTTGTGCCATTCCTCCTAAACCTTTATTTCTTCCACTTGTAAAGGGGTGAATATGGCTGTGCATATCATTCGTGTGTAAAATAGTAAGTTTTATGTCCTTATTATTTCCAAAGGAAAGTTGTGGAATAAACGAGAGTCCAATAGCTCCTAATCCGCTTTGTTTTATAAAGTGTCTTCTGTTACTCATTGTCAATTATTTTTATCCTTCCGTCAAGTGTTGCAGTGATGGTATCAGTTTTGGTGCAATGATCAATAATTGCATCTCTCAATTTTAAACCTACTTTATATTGTTCTTTATTTTGAAAAAAACTCATTTTATCTCCTCCATTAGCTAAATAATCAGAAGTAATAACTTTTACTTTTTCATTATTTTCAAAATTTACTGGCCAGGAATTACTTAACACATTCCCTTCTTTATCCATAGTTATATTGATACCCGAAAAAGGCTCTCCACCTCTTTTGCAGATGTAATCTAAAAGTCCTAAATAATCTTCTTTATTTAATTCTAGCACTACTAATTCATTGTCAAAAGGCATTAGCTCGTATAGTTTTCCTCTATTAATAGGGCCTTTATCTATTGTGGTTCTCAATCCTCCATTATTCATTACACACATATGTGCATCAGCATAGTTTAGGCATAGGTCAGTTACAAAATTCCCTAATAACGACTCAGTGCCTTGTTTTGTTAAGCTAATTTTTGAAAAGGTAAGCACCTCATTCATTTCTGCTTCAATTCCTTTTTGATAGGGAGCAATAATAGCTAATGCACTGCTATCTGCATTTGCTTTTATTTCAATTGTTTCGCTATCAGACGATTGTAAATTGTAGGTTGCAGTGCACGAAAAAAGCAAAAGCACTGCTATATATATTGTATATTTTTTTAACTTCATAAGGCTACAATATTAAGAAATAAAAATATTGTACGTATTATTGCAGCATGTATTCTTTTGAAACAAAAATTAGAGTAAGGTATGGCGAAACGGATCAAATGAGTTTTGTGTACTATGGAGTCTATGCTCAGTATTATGAAGTAGGAAGGGTGGAGCTTTTGCGTTCCTTAGGGCTTTCATATAAAGAAATTGAGGCAATGGGCTTTGCACTTCCTGTTGTAAATATGAATATTAAGTATAAGAAACCTGCTTTTTATGATGATGAGCTAACTATAAGAACAACTATTAAAGAATTGCCGTCAGCAAAAATTACTTTTCATTACGAAACTTTAAATGAAAAAGGTGAACTGTTGAATGTTGGTGAAGTGATTTTGGTTTTTATAAATAAAAAAACGGGTAAACCTTGTTTTGCTCCTGAGGTAATTATGAATAAATTAAAAGAAAAAATATTATGAAAAAGTATTGGGCAGAATTATTAGGAACTTACATTTTGGTATTTGTAGGTACTGGCGCGATTATTATTAATGAAATTACTGGAGGTACAGTAAGTCATCTGGGAGTTGGCATTTCATTTGGATTAGTGGTAATGGCTATGATATATGCAATTGGTGATATATCGGGAGCACACATTAATCCTGCAGTAACGATTGCTTTTGCAGTAGCAAAACGCTTCCCAAAAAATCAGATTTTACCTTATATTTCTTTTCAGTTGTTAGGGGCAATTTTGGCATCAGCAAGTTTATATTTTATTTTTCCAGAGGCAAGTACTATGGGTGAAACCTTACCTTTAAAAGGGAATTGGGAGCAATCCTTTATATTGGAGTTTATTTTGACTTTTATTTTAATGTTTGTGATTCTGAATGTTTCAACTGGGTCAAAGGAAAAGGGAATTACGGCTGCCTTAGCTGTTGGTGGAGTTGTTGCTTTTGAGGCTACTTTTGCAGGACCTATTTGTGGGGCCTCTATGAATCCGGCTAGATCTATAGCTCCAGCAATTTTTTCAGGAGATTTAACCCATTTATGGCTGTATGTTGTAGCAACAATCCTTGGGGCTATTTTGGCAGTTTATTCATGCAAACTAGTACAAGCTGAAGAGTGTTGCGATAACTGCTAGCAGATTCTTTTAAGTACTAAGTCTATCATTTTTTCTACTGTTTTTTTGTAATCCTTACTGTACTCTTTTGTTAGTCGGTTAGCTATTATAGCGCATATTGTTAACGTATTATGACCCAGTGATTGTCCTAAATAATATAGAGCAGAAGTTTCCATTTCAAAATTTGTAATTCTATTCTCCTTATACTTAAAACTCTCCATCTTTTCATGTAAGTTTGTAATAGAGGGGTTTAATCTTAAGGTTCTTCCTTGAGGACCATAAAACCCAGGAGCAGTTGCTGTTATTCCTTTTTTTACATCTGGAAAAAGTGAAAGCAGATTGTCTGATGCTTTTACAATATAAGGGTTTGATAAATTTTCTGGCCAGTTAGCATGTTGCTTGTATTTGCAACTCATCTCCTGTTCAATTATTTCTTCTGATTCATAGAAATGAGCAATGTTATCGAGCCCTAATCCAAAAGATGAAACTAGAAAAGAGTCAACTTCTATATCTTTTTGTAAGGCTCCTGAGGTTCCTAAACGAATAAGGTTAAGGGTTTTCTTTTTCTTATTTATGGTTCGGGTTTTGAAATCAATATTTACTAAAGCATCAAGTTCATTAACAACAATATCAATATTGTCAGGACCAATTCCGGTTGCTATTACACTAATTCTTTTTCCATTTAATATTCCTGTGTGGGTAACAAATTCTCTGTTCTGTATTTTATGTTCAATACTATCAAATTTATTTGAAATTATGCTTACCCTGTCAGGATCTCCTACTAGTATTATGTCGTTAGCAATTTCATCTTTAGATAAATTGAGGTGGTAAATTTTATTTTCTGGAGTAAGTATTAATTCAGTCTCTGCTATTATATGCATATAAATATGTAATTTTGTATCGTCAAAAATATAAATAATATGTCAATATCAGCAAGTAAAATATTAGTTCCTATTGGTTTTTCAGCACAATCTATGATAGCTCTAGGTCAAGCCTTTAATTTAGCAAAAATTAAAAAATCTGAAGTAGTTTTACTCTCAGTAGTTGAAGAGCAAAGCATGATGCAGTCTTTATTTTTAGATGATAAAAGTCATGAATTACAGCTAAAGGTAAATCAGAAGCTACAAGAAATAGGCAAAGAATATGGTGATAAATATGGTGTTCATGTTGAAACTTTGGTAGCTAAAGGAAAAGTATATAACCAAATTAATGAAGTGGCTGAAATGATTTCTGCTGACTTAATTGTTATGGGAACTGATGGTTCAGATGGTTCAGCTAAAAAAATAATGGGTTCTAATGCTGAACGTGTAGTAAGATTGGCACATTGTCCTGTTATTACAATTAAAGGAAAGTATCATCGTGAAGGTTGCGAGAATATTATTCTTCCACTTGACTTGGAAAAACAAACAAAGGAAAAGGTTACTTACGCTTTAGAGTACGCTAGGTATTGGGATTCAACTATTCGTTTAGTGTCTGTCGTATTGAGGGATAATCAAGAGGTAAGAGAAAAACTAATTAAAAATATTAATCAAGTAAAAAAATTCATTACTGATGCTGGGGTAAAATGTTCTGCTGAGTTGGTTGAGGGAGAGAAGAAACAAACTTTAGGTGATTTTGTTTTTAAATATCAAAAACGTTTTGATGCTGATTTAATTATGATAATGACCAAGAAAGAGGAATTAACATTGTCTAATAATATAAGCGTTACCGCTAGATATATTATTAATAATTCTGAAATTCCTGTGATGAGTATTCGTCCTAAAGAACAAAAACATTTGACAGGACCAACTATTGGTTTCTAAGAAATGTCATTGCTAAATAACTTACAGCAATTGTGTATAGAAAAGGGAGTCAGTATTGCAGTTGCCGAAAGTTGTACTGCAGGATTAATTGCTTCAAAATTAACTAGCCTACCAGGTAGTTCTTCTTTTTTTAAAGGTGGTGTTGTCGCTTATCAGAATGAAATTAAAACAAAAATTCTAGGGGTTAGACAATCCATTATTGATGAAAAAACTGAGGTAAGTGTTGAAGTTGTTAATCAGATGGCTAAAAGTGTTTTGGAAAAATTTGACGCAAACTTTGCTATAGCGACAACTGGCTATGCAGGTCCTGCTGGTGGTACAAATAAAAATCCAATTGGAACTGTTTTTATTGCTATTGCAAGTGTAGTAGGGGTAGTGGTTAGTCGCTTTGTTTTTTTAGGAGATAGGCAATCTGTTGTTAATCAAGCATCTGAAAGTGCCTTAAGCTTACTTTATACTGAGATAAAAAAACAGTAATAAATTTCAATTTATTTAGATTAGATTGTATATTTGCAGCCCTAAATTAAGAAGATATGTCAAGAATTTGTCAAATAACAGGAAAGAAAGTAATGGTAGGGAACAACGTTTCTCACGCTAAGAATAGATCAAAAAGAAAATTCTATCCGAATTTACAAACTAAAAAGTTTTTTATTCCTGAAACTGGTGAAACAGTTATTCTAAAAGTTTCAGTAAATGCATTAAGAACAATTGATAAAAAAGGTATTGCTGCTGTTTTAGCTGAGGCTAAAGCAAACGGTAATGTGCTTGTTTAATCAATAAAATATATTAAATAATAAAAAAGTTGCTATCTTTGATGGCAACTTTTTTTTATTTAATAACTAAATTATATTCAAAATGAAAAATATCTTTAAAATATCAACAGTATTGTTTATAGGAGTATCTCTTGTTGTTTCTTCTTGTAAGAAAGAAGAAGTGCTTATTGATGGTTGTACTGATATTACTGCTATGAATTATAAAGATCTAGCAACTAATAATGATGGAAGTTGTGAGTATGCTTATGATAACGCTCAAGGGTTATGGAGTATTTTCTCTGTATGTGATGATCTTGTTATTAGTATTCCTTTAGTAGGAGATTTTCCAGTTCCATTAAATGATATGTTTCCTGAATCTATTGAGATAACAGGTGAGGAATATGGAGTTGTTTCTATGGATATAAGTGGAGAAAATGTGTTGGCTGATGTTTCTTATGATGGAGCCGTTACTATTCAGGATGATCAAAAAATTTCACTTGATACAGGAGACTTTGGTGTGGTTGATGTTGATATTACAGGTTCTGGAAAAATTGAAACTGCGACAAATGGAGATTTAACATTGAATCTTGCATTTGATGTTCCTTTAGCAGGCACCCAAACTTCATCTTGTGAAATAACATTTTCAAAATAAAAAAGTATATATATTTAAATAGCCCTTGAAAAAGGGCTTTTTTTATGAAAAAAAAGACGATAATATTATTCTTTATTGCTTTTTCCTTTTTAGGAACAGCACAAGAGTATAGTAGAAAAGATTCTTTGAGAGGAAATCTTACCGAACTCAGGACTTGTTTTGATGTAACTTTTTATGACTTATCTGTAATGGTTGATGAAAAGGAAAAATCTTTAGAAAAATCGTATAACATTATTTATTTTACTGTTGTTTCTGACTTTGATAAAATGCAAATTGATTTATCTCAGAACATGGAGGTGATACGAATTGAGTTTGAACAGAAGGAACTTGAATATAGTCGTGAGTTTGATGCAATCTATATTGATTTCCCAAGAGTACTTAAAAAAGGAGAACAAGCCAATATTAAGGTCTTGTACAGTGGCTATCCTAGGGAAGCGGTAAATGCACCATGGGATGGAGGTTTTTCTTGGAAAAAAGATGATAATGGAAATCCTTGGATTGGAGTTTCTTGTCAAGGTTTAGGAGCTAGTGTTTGGTGGCCATGTAAAGATCATCAATCTGATGAGCCAGATAGTATGCGTATTACCTGTACAGCTCGTTACCCTTCAAAAATTGTTTCAAATGGGGATTTAAGAAAAGATACTTCAGAATGGAATCAGTATTTTAACTCTTGGGTAAATGTTAGTGAATGGTTTGTTTCCTATCCTATTAACAATTATAATGTAACGTTAAATATTGGAGATTATGAGCATTTTTCTGAAGCGTATATTTCAGAAAAAGATACTTTGCGTATGGATTATTATGTCTTACATGATAATTTAGA
>JACNFT010000019.1 GCA_014384505.1 Cryomorphaceae bacterium
CATATCGATAATAATAGTGCTTGCATCTTGTGGTTCTAGCGAGTCTTTAGTTGTGAACCCAGAATACACTACTACTGATTTAATTTATTCTTTAAATGTTGGAATGTCTGAGTCCCAAGTAATTAAAAAATTAGGACTTTCTCCATATGATATTACATACAATTTATCAAAAAATACAAAGGTTCTTGTTTGGAAATATAAAAGACCTTATCATGAGATTAATAGAAAATCCAAAGGTAGTAAGTCATCATTGTCTTCTGGTACTGAAAAATTTAAAGATGATTTAAAGTTATTTGCTTATTTTACTAATGGAGAATTAGTGCGATTTTATACTGACTCAGGAAAATCTAATAGTCAGACATTATTTAATAATCAGCATAATTTAGAAACTATAACAAAGTAGTTTATTGTAATTCGTAATTTTATAATTACATATTCTAATATTTAAAAAAAGCCGAGCATTGCTCGGCTTTTCTTTTTTATAATTAAAAGATTAAAGTTTCTTTTTAAGAAAATGACCAGTAATTGATTTTTTGCAGTTTAAAATTTCTTCAGGTGTTCCTGTAAATACAATATCACCTCCTTTATCACCTCCTTCAGGACCAAGGTCAATTATCCAATCGGCACATTTTATGACATCCAAATTATGTTCAATACAAACAATTGAATGTCCTTTTTCAATGAGAGCATAAAAGGAATTAAGGAGTTTATTTATATCATGAAAATGTAAACCCGTAGTTGGTTCATCAAAGATAAATAATGTTTTTTCAGGCGTATTTCCTTTACCTAAAAATGAAGCTAATTTTATTCTTTGGGCTTCACCACCACTTAATGTATTGGAGGATTGCCCAAGTTTTATATAGTTCAATCCAACATCTTGTAAGGGCTTTAATTTTCGTGCAATACTGGTTTCATTATTGCTTTCAAAAAACTCAATAGCTTCATAAACGGATAAGTTTAAGATATCCGATATATTTTTATCTCCAACTTTTATCTCTAATATTTCTTTTTTAAAACGTTTCCCTTTACAGTGTTCACATTCTAAATGTACATCTGCCATAAACTGCATTTCTACAGTTGTTTCTCCTTCTCCTTTACAATGTTCGCATCTACCACCATCAACATTAAAAGAGAAGAATCCTATTTTGTATTTTCTAGTTTCAGCTAAAGGCTGGCTAGCAAACAGTTTCCTAATATCATCATATACTTTTATATAGGTTGCTGGATTTGACCTTGATGATTTCCCGATAGGATTCTGGTCAATAAACTCCAATTTAGTCAGGTTTTTTGTGCTGATGCTTATGTTTTCGTAGTTCTTATTTGCTTTGCTAAAATTACCGAAATGGGTATTTAAAGCAGGTTTTAAAATATCTCTTACTAATGTGGATTTTCCAGAACCACTCATTCCTGTAACTAAGGTGAGTCCATTTAAAGGAAACTCTACACTTATATTTTTTAGGTTATGTTTATTAATTCCATCAATAATAATCCTGTCTTTAGTGCTTCTTCTTTTTTTAGGTACAGGAATTATTAGTTTTCCGGAAAGATATTGAGTGGTTAAACTTTTTTTCTCTTTATAAATATCTTTTAGTTTTCCTTGGAAAATAATTTCTCCACCATGAATTCCTGCTTCAGGACCAATATCAATAATTTGATCGGCTTGTTCCATTATTTCCTCATCATGCTCAACTACTATAACCGTATTACCAATATCTCTCAGTTCTTTCAATATTTTGATAAGTCGTTCTGTGTCCTTGGAATGCAAACCAATACTAGGTTCATCTAATATATACATAGCACCTACTAATGAACTCCCAATAGAAGTGGCAAGATTAATTCTTTGCGATTCACCACCTGATAAAGTGTTTGATTTTCTATCTAGAGTAAGATAACTCAGCCCCACCTCATTTAAATAGTGTAATCTGCTTGTAATTTCTTGTGTTAGTCGTTCAGCAACTTTACTATCAGTAGCATCTAGCTTAATATTCTTAAAGAATAAAAGTGCTTGCTCAATATTCATTTTTACAATGTCAGCTATACTTTTCCCTGCAACTTGCACGTAAAGAGCGTCTTTTCTTAACCTAGATCCATCACATTCATCACAATCAGTTTTTCCTCTATATCTAGCAATAAGAACTCTATTTTGTATTTTATATTTTTGGCTTTCTAATTTTTGAAAAAACTGCTGTATCCCTTTACACTTTCCTTTTCCGTTCCAAAGAATGTCTTTTTCTTCTTTTTTTAGTTCAATGTATGGCCTATGTACTGGGAAATCAAATTTTGCGGCACGAATTATAAAACGATCCTTCCATTTGCTTAGTTTTTCGCCCCCCCAACAGCTTACAACACCTTGATAAACGGATAGGTTTTCATTGATTATTACTTTCTTTTTGTCAATACCTAGTATAGAGCCAAAACCTTCACATTTTCTGCAAGCTCCATAAGGATTATTGAACGCAAAGAAATGAGTGGATGGTTTTTCAAATTGTATTCCGTCTAGTTCAAATTTATTAGAGAAATGGTAATTTTTCTGTTGGATTAAAATATTACACTCTCCATTTCCTTCAAAAAAGGCAGTTTGTACAGAATCAGCAATCCTACCTTTTATATCAGTGTTATCAATAATTATACGGTCAATTACAACTTGTATATTACTGTATGATACCTTTGTTTCATTTTTAAGTAAATCTTTTATTTTCGTTACTTGCCCTTGCTGTATTACACGAGAAAAACCTTGTTGTCTTAAAGTAGAAAGAATGCTGTTGTTTTCTTCCTCTTTATAGTTAGTGGTTATAATTACAGTTTCTTCCTTTTCCTGTTTTGTAATAAAGTTAACTACATCACTTACTTGCTGTCGTTTTACTTGTTTGCCTGAAATTGGTGAAATCGTTTTCCCTATTCTAGCAAACAGGAGTTTCAGATAATCGTATATTTCGGTACTTGTACCAATGGTTGACCTAGGATTATTGGTAGTTGTTTTCTGTTCAATAGCAATTGCAGGGCAAATTCCAAGTATCTCATCTACTTCTGGTTTCTGTAATTTCCCAAGGAATTGACGGGCATATGAAGATAGACTTTCAATGTATCGTCTTTGTCCTTCAGCAAACAAAGTGTCAAAGGCTAATGACGATTTTCCACTTCCTGATACTCCAGAAATAACAATTAACTTGTCTTTTGGGATGTTAATTGAGATGTTTTTAAGGTTGTGAACGCGAGCTCCCCTAATCACAATATTATCGGTAGTATTTGTTTGTTTTTTGGTCATCCAATTTTTACAGAATTTGCAAAGCTAAGAAATAAGATTAGGATATTTAAAATTGTTTTACTATATTTGACCCTCAATTCGTACAATTAATTAATAATATACCCGCCTATAGTCACACATTTACTTTTAAATTCTTATTAACTAAAAAAAAAGTATATGTTGTTAGACAATTTCTCAGATAAAGTATTAGTACAAAATTTTCTAAATGGTGATAATAAATCATTTGAGGTTTTATTAAGTAGACATAAAAGTAGAGTATTTGCCTTTATTATGTCTAAAGTTAAAAATCGTGATATTACTGAAGACATCTTTCAGGATACCTTTATTAAAGTAATTAACTCCTTACAAAAAGGAAAGTACAATGAGGAAGGTAAATTTTTACCTTGGATGATGCGTATCTCTCATAATTTAGTGATTGATCATTTCAGAAAGGAGTCAAAAATGAGAAAGATAAGACCGACTTCAGAATTTGATATTTTTGATGTCATAGATGATGGAAGTAAAAATCAAGAGGAAATAATGATTCAAACACAAGTGCATTCCGATTTAAAGATATTGATTGAGCAGTTGCCTAATGACCAGAAAGAAGTATTAAAGATGAGATATTTTGAAGATTTATCGTTTAAGGAAATTTCAGATTTAACCAATTCAAGTATTAATACAGCTTTAGGTAGGATGCGTTATGCCTTAATCAATCTTAGAAAGTTAGCCGAAAAGCAGCATATTGATTTGCAAGTGAAATAAAATTTAAGTTTATATAATATTAAGCAGGGTATTGCGTTCAGAGTGTGTAATGAAACTTAAAAAAATATTATATGAGCAAAAACTCTACTTTAAAAATGTGGAACCATCTGTTAAAAGAGGAATATACTTTATTTGACAAATCGGTACACAGCATCCTTTCTGAAACACAGGCAGGACCAAAGAAAGAAACTATAGATACTATTCTTGCTTATGCAAGTTCAGTGAAAGCAATTAGAACAAAGTCTAAAGATAAAATTCTAATTTCGTTAAACTAAGTGGTTTTGGTTAGTAAAAGAGGTCGAGAGGCCTCTTTTATTTTTACTTTTGTTTTGTGAATAAAAAAGAAAGAACACAACACTTTATAGCTCATTTTTCTGAGCATATGCCTGAAGCAAAAACAGAACTTGACTATACGAATGTTTTTGAACTTACTGTTGCTGTATTGCTTTCGGCTCAATGTACGGACAAGCGAATCAATATAATTACTAAAAATTTATTTAGAGAGATGCCCACAGCTCAAGTAATGGCTGAATCCTCAATAGATGCAATTTTTGATTTAATAAAATCCTGTACTTACCCAAGGAATAAAGCAAAGCATTTGTCAGGTATGGCAAAAATGCTAATGCAAGATTTTAATGCTGAAATTCCTGCAAATATTAATGATTTACAAAAATTACCTGGAGTAGGTAGAAAAACAGCTAATGTTGTAGGATCTGTTTATTTTGATATTCCAGCTATGCCAGTGGACACTCATGTGTTTAGAGTTGCCGATAGAATTGGTCTTACAACTAATGCTAAAAACCCTTTGCAAGCTGAATTGCAATTATTAAAACTTTTCCCAGAAGAAAAATTAAATATTGCACACCATTGGATGATATTGCACGGAAGGTACCTTTGTAAAGCAAGGAGGCCTGAATGCGAAAGGTGTGGTATTACAGCTATTTGTAAGTATTTCTCAAAAAAGTAATTTTGTTAATAAATCTACCTTCATTTTTTTGATGTTTGTTAGATAATTCCTCTAATTTGTATAAAATTTATAGCTATGAGCAAAAAAGACCAAAGTGCAAAATTAAAAGCATTAGAACTTACTTTAAGTAAGTTAGAAAAATCCTACGGAAAAGGAGTAGTAATGAAGTTAGGTGATAGGGTAGTTGAAGATATTGAGGCTATACCAACGGGTTCAATTGGGTTGGATTTAGCTCTTGGGATAGGTGGTTATCCAAGAGGTAGAGTAATTGAAATTTATGGCCCTGAATCTTCAGGAAAAACAACTTTAACAATCCATGCAATTGCTGAGGTGCAAAAGCAAGGAGGTATTGCTGCTTTTATTGATGCAGAACATGCTTTTGATGCTGCATATGCAAAAAACTTGGGTGTTGATGTCGATAATTTATACATTTCACAGCCTGATAATGGTGAGCAAGCTTTAGAAATTGCTGATTATTTAATTAGTTCTGGAGCAGTGGATTTAGTAGTGATTGATTCAGTTGCGGCACTTACACCAAAATCAGAAATTGAAGGAGAAATGGGAGATTCCAAAATGGGACTTCATGCTCGTTTAATGTCTCAAGCACTTAGGAAGTTAACCGCCACTATTAGTAAAACACAATGTACAGTTATCTTTATTAATCAGATTAGAATGAAGATTGGTGTTATGTTCGGAAACCCTGAAACAACTACAGGTGGTAATGCGCTTAAGTTTTACTCTTCCATTCGTTTAGATATCAGAAGAATTGGTGCTATTAAGAATGGAGAAGATATTATTGGTAACAGAACTCGGGTGAAAGTGGTAAAGAATAAAGTGGCTCCACCTTTTAGAAAAGTTGAATTCGATATTATGTTTGGTGAAGGGATTTCTCGTTCCGGTGAGGTATTGGATAAGGCAGTAGATTTAGATGTTGTCAATAAAGCTGGTTCATGGTTTAGTTATGGTGATACAAAACTAGGGCAAGGTCGTGATGCTGTAAAACAAATGATTGCTGACAACCCAGAGCTTGCTCTAGAAATTGAAACAAAAATTAAAGAAGCGTTAACTCAAGAATAAATACTGATGATGCGTAAAATTGCATTTTTTTCGGTTCTTTTATTGTGTGCCTGTAGTGGAGGTAAAGAAAATAATACTGAAAAATCAGAAATTGTTTTAATTTCTGAAGCAATTCAAAAAGACCCTACAAACACTATTTTATTATTAGATAGAGCTAACTATAATAAGGAGCTTAATAATTTAGAGTCTGCACTTTTTGATTTAAATCAATGTGTGCAGCTGGATTCGCTAAATTCTGATTTTCATTATTCTGTAGCTGAAATTTATTTTGAACTTTCAAAAAGGCCCAATGCAAATGGAAAGTTTCCTTCATTGGTAAAAAATCATTTGACTAAAGCAATAGAATTAAATGATAAGGACCAAAGGTCTCAAGCTTTATTAGGCGAATTGATGTTGGCTTATGCAAAATACAAAGAGGCTATTGACTATTTTAATGCCTCATTAAAAATTGAATACAACCAGGAAAAAACCCATATGTTAATGGGCTATGCTTTTAAGCAATTAGGGCAAGATGATAATGCGATTAATTGTTTCAGGAATGCTGTAAATGTCAACCCTGAGTTTAAGGAGGGATTTGTTCAGCTAGGACAGATGTTTCATGTCAAGGGAGATACCATTGCAGTGGTGTATTATAATAATGCATTGCAATTGGACCCTACTGATGAGATGACTCTTTATAATAAGGCTTTGTTTTATCAAAGCATTATGGATTGGAATGCTTCATTGGAGGCTTATGCTGATTTGCATAAAGTGAATTTCACCCACAGTAGCGGACATTATAATATTGGTTTTATTCACATGGAGTTAGGGCTTTATGATGTGGCTTCTAATAATTTTGCAGATGCTATTTATTCTAATTCTGAATTTTTTGAGGCCTATTATTCCAGAGGGAATTGTTTTGAAACTTTAGGAAATATAAAACAAGCGGAGGTAGATTATAAACGAGCAATAGAGATTAATCCTGAATATACTTTTGCTGTGGAGGCTTTAGATAAATTGCAATTAAAAAACAAAAAATACAATAAATAATGAGCGTACAAGACCAAATTACAAGCGATATAAAAGAGGCTATGAAAGCCAGAAATGTAGATAAGTTAGCCGCACTTAGGGCTGTAAAATCTGCTATAATGCTAGAAGCTACAAAGGATGGTAGTGCAACAGTTTCTGATGAAGTTTCTTTGAAACTAATTGCTAAGTTAGTGAAGCAAAGAAAAGATTCTGCTGCAATTTTTAAAGAGCAAAAAAGACCTGACTTGGTAGTTGATGAAGTAAATCAATTGGCTTACCTTGAGCCTTACTTGCCATCACAGATGGGAGAGGATGAAGTGAGAAAGATTGTTAAAGAAGTTATTGCAAAGGTTGGGGCATCATCACCTGCTGATATGGGGAAATGTATGGGGCCTTTAATGGGAAGGTTGAATGGTAAGGCGGATGGTTCACTAATTTCTAAACTAGTAAAAGAGGAACTTTCCTAATTAAGTTTTGACAGAATAAGTAAGTTTTAAAATATAGAGGAAATAAAAAAGGCGAACAAATGTTCGCCTTTTCTTTTTTAGCACCAACTAAAAAATTTATTTTATTTTATCCAAAACTGCTTTGAAAGCCTCTGGATGATTCATTGCTAAATCAGCTAAAACTTTTCTATTTAGCTCAATTCCGTTAGCATGAATTTTACCCATAAACTGGGAGTAAGACATTCCGTGTAATCTTGTTCCTGCATTAATTCTCGCAATCCATAATGCACGGAAAGTTCTTTTCTTGTTTTTTCTATCACGGTATGCATATTGCATTCCTTTTTCTACAGCATTCTTTGCTACTGTATGTACGTTTTTTCTTCTCCCAAAGTATCCTTTGGCAGCTTTTAAAATTTTGTCTCTTCTAGCTTTTGCAGCTACTGAATTTACCGATCTTGGCATAGTTTAATGTTTTTTGGTGTATAGTGGCTTTTGTTTTTTGTGCCCTTGCTTGAACTATATACCGGGTTAATAACCTAATTTGTTTTGTTAGATACCTAACTGAAGCTTAACACTTTTTGTATCAACTTTTGATACAAATCCTGTTTTAGTTAAGTTGTGCTTTTGTTTAGTCTCTTTCTTAGTTAAGATGTGTGACTTAAACGCATGCTTTCTTTTTAGTTTACCAGAACCAGTAAGTTTGAATCTTTTCTTGGCTCCAGCCTTTGTTTTCATTTTTGGCATTGTTTCTCTTTATTTTATTTCTTCTTTTTTGGTGCTATTATCATTATCATTTTCTTTCCATCAAGCATTGGCATGGTTTCAACTACACCTATATCCTCTAGCGCTTGTGCTAGTCTTAAAAGTAAGATTTGTCCTTTATCTTTAAAGATGATTGATCTACCTCTAAAGAATACAAATGCTTTTACTTTTGACCCATCTTCTAAAAAACTTTTTGCATGTTTTAATTTAAAATCAAAATCATGTTCTCCAGTATTTGGGCCAAATCTTAACTCTTTAATAACAACCTTTTGTGCTTTACTTTTGATTGCTTTTTGCTTCTTCTTCTGGTCGTAAATAAACTTCTTGTAATCAATTATTTTACAAACTGGTGGTTCAGCTTTCGGAGATATCTCTACTAAATCTAAGTTAAGGTTTCTGGCAATTTTAAGTGCCTCATCAAGCGAAACAATATTTGGTTCACCTCCTTCGCCTACCATTCTTACGAATGCGGCTGTTATTTCTCGGTTAGTTCGGTGTAGTTTTTTCTCTATTACTCTACCTATGAATGGTCTCTTTTTTGCGATTGCGTTATCGTTTTAGTTATTAAAAGTGATTAAATTATCTATTTCTTCTGTTATTCTTGTTACTAATCCATCAACCGAAATACTTCCTAAATCCTCACCTCCATGTTTACGAACAGAGACAGTTCCATCATTTTCCTCTCTTTCGCCAACTATAATGATGTAAGGAACTTTTGAAACTTCTGCATCTCTAATCTTTCTACCGGTAGTTTCAGCCCTATGGTCAATTGGGCCGCAAATATCGTAATTTTTTAATACTTGAGATACTTTTTCGGCATAATCATGATATTTCTCACTGATAGGTAATATGATGTACTGATCAGGGGCTAACCAAAGGGGGAAATTACCTCCACAATGCTCGATTAATACAGCAACAAATCGCTCCATAGAACCGAATGGAGCTCTGTGAATCATTACTGGCCTGTGTTTTTGGTTGTCGGCACCTGTGTATTCTAGTTCAAAACGCTCAGGTAAATTGTAGTCTACCTGAATAGTTCCTAATTGCCACTCTCTACCTAAAGCATCTTTGACCATAAAGTCTAACTTAGGACCATAAAATGCGGCTTCTCCATATTCTATAACTGTTTCTAATCCCTTTTCAGCAGCTGCTTCAATAATGGCTGATTCTGCTTTTTCCCAGTTTTCATCCGAACCAATGTATTTTGTTTTGTTTTCTGGGTCGCGCAAAGAGATTTGTGCTTTGTATTCCTCAAATCCTAAAGCTTTGAAAACATATAATACCAAGTCAATTACCGACATGAATTCTTGTTTAACTTGGTCAGGACGAACAAATAAATGAGCATCATCTTGAGTAAATCCTCTAACTCGCGTTAATCCATGTAGTTCGCCTGATTGCTCGTAACGATAAACAGTACCAAATTCTGCAAAACGAACTGGTAAATCTTTATAAGAATATTGTTTTGCTTTATAAATCTCACAATGGTGAGGGCAGTTCATAGGTTTTAGGAAAAATTCCTCTCCCTCATTCGGAGTTTTGATAGGTTGGAAAGAGTCCTCCCCATATTTTTCGTAATGCCCTGAACAAACATATAAATCTTTGTGGCCAATATGTGGTGTTATTACTGGTAAGTAACCTGCTTTAGTTTGTGCTTTTTTAAGGAAATTTTCTAATTTTTCACGCAGTTGTGCTCCTTTTGGTAACCATAAAGGTAAACCTTGCCCCACTTTTTGGGAAAAAGTAAACAATTCCATTTCCTTCCCTATTTTTCGGTGGTCACGCTTTTTTGCTTCTTCCAATAATTCTAGGTGTGCGGTAAGTTCTTTTTGCTTTGGGAAGGATACTCCATAAATACGGGTAAGTTGTTTACGGTTTTCATCTCCTCTCCAGTATGCTCCTGCAATAGTTAATAGTTTAATTGCTTTTATTTTTCCGGTAGACGGGATATGCGGTCCTCTACATAAATCAGTAAAATTACCTTGAGTGTAGAAAGTAATTGTTCCATCATCTAACCCATCTAATAATTCTAATTTGTACTCATCTCCTTTTTCAGTGAAATAAGCAATAGCTTCTTTTTTTGACACTTCCTTTCTGTCAAACGACATTTTCTGAGAAGCCAACTCCTTCATTTTTTGCTCAATTTTAGGTAGTTCATCAGAAGAAAGAACACGATCACCTAAATCAATATCATAGTAAAATCCGTTATCAATTGCAGGGCCAATTCCTAACTTAACTCCAGGATAAAGTGCTTCTAATGCTTCTGCCATAATGTGAGCAGAAGAATGCCAGAAACTCATCTTTCCTTGTTTATCATTCCAAGTATGTAGTATAAGGGTAGAATCGGTGGTGATAGATCGGTTTGCATCCCAAACTTCTCCGTTTACACTAGCCGATAGCACATTTCGTGCCAGCCCTTCAGAAATCCCCATTGCAATATCCATTGCGGAAGTTCCACTTTCTACTTGTTTGATACTTCCATCAGGAAGAGTAATGTTAATCATTCGTTGTGTTTTTAAGGGTGTAAAGATAGGAAATGAATCTTAATTTTTATTATTCATTTTAACTTGAATCAAAATGAACTAAAAGTCTAATGTCATATTAATTTAATCTTATTCTTATGCAGATTAAATGTATCAGGATTGTCAATTTCTTTTTTTCTTTTTTCACTTATTTCCAGAAATTTTTCATCTAAATCAATTCCTAAAAATTTACGGTTATTGAGTTTTGCAGCAATTCCTGTAGTGGAACTGCCAGTAAATGGGTCGAGTATCCAGTCATTTTCTTTTGTAGTTGCAAGAATAATCCTATTTAAAATAGATAATGGTTTTTGAGTAGGGTGTTTACCGCAACTTTTTTCCCATTTTGCTATTGCAGGAAATGGCCAAACATCTTTCATTTGTTTATTGTTATTAATTTCTTTCATTAAATCATAATTATAGTAATGAGGTATTTTTTCTTTTTTTCTAGCCCATATTATTTGCTCAGTTGAATGAGTGAAAAATCTACAAGAGAAGTTAGGAGGTGGGTTTGTTTTTTGCCAAGTAATTACATTTAATATTTTGAAA
The DNA here is from genome assembly GCA_014384505.1 of Cryomorphaceae bacterium. Taxonomy (GTDB): domain Bacteria; phylum Bacteroidota; class Bacteroidia; order Flavobacteriales; family BACL11; genus UWMA-0277. Next base: position 11,335 of record JACNFT010000019.1, read on the forward strand.
TCTGTCGTGCGTCATACCCAGCTGGAGAGTTTTGTAGTTTATTTCATGCATTCTTTT
>JACNFT010000052.1 GCA_014384505.1 Cryomorphaceae bacterium
TAAATTTCTTTTATACTAATGTCAGTGTCACCATCAACCCAAACACCTCTTTTTATTTTTTCTTGGTTTTCAATTATTTTAGCAATATATGCCCTTGGGAATTCTACTTCATATGTTGTAGAATGACCATTAAATTTTACTATTCTTACCTTTACCATTTTTATAAATTTAGTGTTACATAATTTTGAACTTTCTTCCAATAATGAGCAGTTGCAGATTTCTTGTACCCTGTAGGTCCGCCGTTCCAATTCCTAGCCATCTTTTCATAGGAACTTTTTAAGTGATAAGCATCAGCCCAGATATTAAACATCTCAATTGATTTATCACCACTCTTTCTATCACTATTTTTAAATCTTTTATCTAATCCTTGTTTTCTTAGTATCCTATTTACTTCTCTAACCATAATAGGCCTGATTTGTAAAAGTCCTACTGAAGGTGTACCTAAATTAATATCTCCAATTGTGGCAGGATTACCACCGCTTTCGATAAAAGCCATAGCTTCTATTAATTCTTCTCGGTTATCAATCTTTCCATTAATGAGGTTAACTTCCTCTTCTATAATTTCAATAATAGGATTATCTATAACCTCTGTAGCCTCTTGTTTGATACTCTTAGATCCTGTTAGAGTAAAAGCAAACACTGAGACCATTATAACATTAATATACTTCATTATCTACACTTAATAGTTGATATCTTTGATGTACCGGTATTAATCATATTTACAACTGCTCCCCAATTTTGATCATCAGCTTCCCATTCAATATCATGAGGTGTATGTTTCATCGACCAATTGCTAAGTGAATGTCCATTTCCGTTCATTTTAAAATCACCATCAGAATTCTTTTTGAATTTTATGAAGTGTTTGTTATCACACATACAGCTAATAGTTTCAAAAATAACTTCTCTTAGATTTTCACTGTCGTAAAGTTCTGTAAATATTGGTGGGTTTTGTAATAGTTCTTGATACTTACTCATGTTTTATTTTTTAATTATTAATATAGTATAAATATAATCAATTTTTTTAGATATTGAACTATAGTTTCACGTTTTGTTTAAAAAGTTATTAACAATTTATTTAAAGATTGTACCAACTAAGGCTATTCCAATTTTCTCTAACCTCGTAGCAGTTCTACCAGACCACATGTTGTTTTCTTCTAAGTCACAAGCCCAATCATTAAGAGGCTGTCTTAAAAATAAAATGTCTACACGGTCTACTACAAACTGTTTAACTTCTGCACCGTTAGGTAATCTACATTCAAATGCTAATAGTGAATATGCCGCATAGTTATATCTAATTGCTAGTAGATGAAAACCCCAAGAGTTATCTCCATCATGTAATTGTAAGTCAAGCAGTCTTATTGATAAATTCCACTTTCTAGTTAACCATGCTATCTTTTGTAATATTTTCATTTTCTTTGTTTTAGTTTGTTCATACTTTAAATATATTACCGTTACTACTTAATTTACCAAATTTTCCATCAGTTACTACAGATCCATTTGAGAATATAGTATCTAGTCCTGGTATTGTTCTAGTTCCTGCATTAATAATACCATCACAATTATGTATGTGACCAAATAACATTAGTTTAGGTTCTACTTCCTTTACCTTATTCGTTAGTGATTTGTCACCACAGAATTCTAAGTTGCTTAATCTATCATAAGATAGGTCTAGCATTCCCTTTGGTGGTCCGTGCACTACAATGATATTTGTGTCATCTTCAATTGCAATTTGCCAGATTCTATCTAACTTGTGCCTTGCCTTCATAAAGGCCCATTGACCAAATGTCGGAGTGTGAGGTGAACCAAATATCTTAATACCTTCTATTTCGATAGTTTCATTTTCAAGATAGTGAATACCACGATCATTAAAATCTGATTTAGTGACAAACCTTTTCTCAATACTAGTATCATGATTACCTGCGACATATATTTTATGCTTTATAGGTAAATCACCAAACCAATCAATAAAGGCTCTAACTTCAGGTTCATTACTATACGGGTCTCTTGGATTACTACAATCTCCACTATGAATAACCATATCAATACCTTCTGGTATCTGAAGTAATTTATGGAACCCATGTGTATCACTAATGTGCCAAATTTTCATTAATTTAATTTTTGTAAAACATTTTCCATATCTTTATTTTAAAAGTCACCAGGAGCTACTTGAAAACAGCTTAAGCCGTTATCCCTCCACATATTTACTACTTTAGTTCTATCATCAAATACGCAAAGTATTCTATCCTTTTTATCACCAGGAAATATATCATCCAACCAACCTTGCTTTAACTTATCATCTGGCATAAATGCCCACGGATGGCCAGTCGGTCTCATCTTCATTATATTAAATGGAACATTATGTTTATCCAACCATGCGGCTGTCGCATCTTTAGTAGCTTTACTCCTTCCTGAGAATATAACAATAGTAAACCCTTGTGCATCTAAAGTTTTTGCCATTTCAATAACTGAGTGGTTAGGTAAATCTAATTTAATATTATCAGGATCAAAAAATGTATCCCAATCCATTTTGCCATTTGATTTAGTAGAGAGTTTTCTCCTATCATCAATAAGAGCAAGAGTACCATCTAGGTCAAATATTACTACGTCTTTTTTCATATCTTTTGTTTTAATTGGTTGTGCATACCATAAAGGATTTGGAAGTTCGGAATAATGATCCCATAACTTTTCCTCCAAAACATTAATGGTTATGTCGTTATCTAAATCCATTAAAATATCATGCTTACTAAAATAGTTGTATATAGGCAGATTGCAAAAATTGCTAAAACTTCTACTGAATCTATTTGCTTTAAGTATCTTTTAATTGCTTTCATATATTATCGTTCTAAAATTACAAAATCACCAAATGCATTATCAAACACTTTTATTAAATGTTCATAGTCACCTTTTTGCATTTCATCTACAGGATTTTCAATACCAAATTTTTTAGATAGCCTATTTGCTAAACCTAGTAGTGCAAATGCATTTCCGTCTGGTCCTGTTAAATCTATAATCATTGGACCTAATTGTTTTTCTTTTTTTCTTATCATCTTATTCTGATTCGTTTGCCCATTCATTATCTAAATCAGCAGAACATTCAACTACAGTACCTGAACCGTTTGCATAACTAATCATATCATCACATAGTTTATTTAAGTTTTCTAATGTACCTTCAAATCCAGGAATATCATTAGTTGCATATTTCCCTTCATTGTTAAACTGATCCCTTACTTCTTTAGTAAGTTCTGCTACAGAGATTTCCTCGTCGCCGATAAAGTCAACTTCATGTTCTCTGTATTCGTATTTAGCATGTTCATTGCTTTTTGCAGATACAAGGTTTGAACAAACCTCTTTTAGATTGTCACAGTACATAATCATATCACCTTCAATATCCTTGATGATAAAGGTTTGACCACCTTTTGGTTTCCAATGTGGAGTTTGAGTGTCCGAGTAATTTTCGTAGTACTGAGTAAAGATTCTTAGTGTTGCCATAGTTCCGTTTTTGTTTTAATTATTATAATATAAATATAAAACAATTTCTTGGGTTCTGAACTATAAATTCACGTTTTTTTCAAAAAGTTATTAACAATTTTTAAAACTGTTTATTTTGCTTTTGTTGATATATGGCTTTCTGTTTTTGCTTTCTCTTAGCTTCTGAAGGTTTAACAAATTCTTTTCTTGATCTAATATCTTTAAGGAGCTGTGTTTCTCTACATTTTCTTTTATACTGTTTTAGTACTTTGTCAATTGAATCTTTTTCTCCTTTTTTAATTATTAGCATATTTAAGTTTTTGTTTTTATATTTATTAGATTAAGGTCGGGAAGATGAGACTTGAACTCATATGTAACCAATTACTCTTTCTACAAGGTATAAGCTTGAGGAGATACATCCCGAATCGCGGTGAACCAGATAGGATTCGAACCTATGACCGCCTGCTTAGAAGGCAGGTGCTCTATCCAGCTGAGCTACTGGTCCAAATCTTTATGATGTTAAAGCTGCTATAATTAATGTAACAACCAATCCTATTATTGCAATAAAAGCCCCTATATAAGCTCCTCTTACTTGTTCTTTAGATCTCCCTTGTCTATACATATTATTTTCTTTTACCTTTTTCCAATTCATATTATTCTAATTCTCCGTTACTCCATGCTTCATAAATTATTTCCATAATACCTGTATCAGTATCAGCTTCTTCCCAGCCAGTAGATTCATTCCATACAAAGAATTCTGTACTCTTTGGAGTTTCAGCAATTCTTACTGATAAGTTTTCTCCATTTACTTCAAGATCGTATTCATTAGTGGTTGCCCACCATACTTCGTCTTTGGATTTTACATCGATAGTATTTTCCATGATTAGAGTTTCTTTAATGTTTCGTCTTTGATACCAACAGTCTTGTCATAATACCTTTCACCACAGATAGCATCCTTGTATTGTTCAGCCCAGTCTGGTCGGATTGAATAACCGTTTGCATTAGTTCCAATAACTCTTCCTTTTTCAAGTTTGTCTCTGAACACTGGAAGTACATTACCATCACGATCAGTTTTACCTTCAGGGTGTGGTACACATGTCATTGGCCTGATCCATGAAACTTTGTCACCTCTATTAAATTCTGCCATATTATTTATAGTTTAATTGTTATAGTATAATTATAATCTATTTGCTTTAATTCTGAAAGCCCTTTTTAAGAAATATCCACAGAACTAAATAAATGCATAAAGCTGCAGGAACTACAAATAAAAAAGCTACTCTCCATAAGATTGAAGGTATTCCTGACCATTCTCCTAAACCTTGGCATACACCACCTATGTATCCGTTTCCTCTGTATAGTTTTGTATTCATATCTTTTTAGCTTTAGGTACCGCTGGAGGGACTCGAACCCTCACTCACCATTCGGCGAAACAGATTTTAAGTCTGTCGTGTCTACCAATTCCACCACAGCGGTAGCGGTTTTAAAATTCCATATCTAATGCAACCATGCTGCGATGTTCTTCTGGGCAATTATACTTTATTAAAAAATCTAACATCTTACCTCTACTTCCTCCCATACCTGAATGCCATTCTTCAATAACAGTATCTTTACCATTACGAGTTTCTATGATGTCATACCAATAACCTAAAACATGATCAAATCCCCAGTTAAGATCTACTTTACAATTATCTTCTGTTACTCCATGCATTCTTGAATTATATCGACTCATTTTTAATTTGTTTGTTATACTATAATAATAATCTATAAAAGTTTATTCTGAAAGTTAATCTACACTGTTATATCCTATTATAAATTTAATTAAGCAATATGGCCATGCAGTAACCCAAAAGGCTCTTTGCCAATTATTAGTATCTTTTCTACCTGGATGTTTGTATACTTTCAATAAGTGTTCAAATCCTGCTGAAAATATAATACCACAAAGCATGTAAATTGCTATATAATTAATTGTTGTCATTTTCTAAATTTTTATTAACCCAACCTACATTTATTAAATCTCTAACAAAAGCACGAAACTCTGCAATACCCTGTTCACATAACATTTCTCGAGCTTCATCCATACTTTCAGGATTATTTTCTAATACCCCAATAAACCATGTTGGGTTATCTAAAAGTTCTTCTTTCCACGGTTTAGCTCGCTTATCTGTAACGTTAATATCGCAACCTTTATAAGGGAAACATTCATCATCATATAATCGAGTTGCTTCAAAACAATATAAATCAGTTTCAAATACCCTGCCATCAAATGGTATGACATTCATTTCTATTTCTTCTATTGGTTGTTCTTCTCTAACATACCAAACATCTCCTATTTTAATTCTTCTTTCCATTTTCTAAATTTTTAATATACATAGTTACTATTAATATATTTCTCATTCTACATCATCTAAACTTACGCCACTATTTTGCATTAGTTCAAAGAGTTTTTCTCTAGCCTCAACATAAGTGTTATACCTATCCTCACTATAACCTTCATCAGGCATATATTTGTATTGGGTTCTCAACCATTGGTCCATTTCCCAACAAACATTCCACCAATCAGATGCTTTGGTTGCTAGTTTGAACTCTTGGTTATCTTGTGGTAGTTCAAATTCTAAGATAGCTTTCATAATTTATTTTACCCATTCTAAGTAAGCCATATTATAGGCAGATACCTTATCTAACTCAGGATCATCCTTCATAAATATTGCAGCTGTTGTTATAACCTCTTGTTTTAAATTATAGGCATTGGCTTCTGTTAATATTTCTTCTATTTGGACTTCATCTTCCATGAAGTCCCATTCTTTTCCACTATTGATCATTTGTTATTTTTTTTAATTCTGGATTTCGTTCATTCATTTCTACCCAATAACCAGCTCCATAATCAGTACATATTTCTTCGTCTTTTTTAATATCTTTTTTTGCAAACCAATCAAAATGCATTGCTTCTTTTGCATCAAACCAAATAGCATTAGAGTTATCATCATGATTATAAATCATACCAAAGCCAGTTGGTAAAACCAAATGTTTAAAGTCTCCTGTGTGTGGATACTTAAAAGCATAATCATACATTACATCTGTTCTTTCCATATCGGATCTAATAAGATAACATTTTTCTATTAGTTCGTCTTTTTTGATATCTTCACCAGCGAATACTCCCATTCCTTTTCCAGGGGATTCTTTTAAATAAATTTTTTTCATTTGTCTCGTTTATTATTTGTTGATTCCATTCCCACTCCTAATACTATTATTAAGCAAGCTAGTGGAAGATGGCCTACAAAACTTTCGCCTTGGCTAACTGCCCAGGTCAATAGAGAGATGCCCACTAACATAAAAGCTAGCCAGCATTCCTTTTTTATAAATTTTAATATCTTTTTCATTTCTTTATTTATTATTAGTACTTGCATTCTTTATAGGGCGGTCGCACATCTGTCGCACATTTTATACTGAAAGCACATAGTTAACCAATCAAGTCCGTAATCAAATGCCAAAAAGCAAATGATATACCGTAGACTATTAGACCACATAAACATGCTATAAAAGTCCAACCAATAGTCCAGATACAGTTCTCACAAAACCTTAGTACTCTACTCCTCATCTCTAAATACATTTTTTAATTTAGACTTACTCTTCTGTAACTCAGCTTCTTCCATCATATCATCATACATCTCATCAACAACAAATCCATCCGTATAATCATATACTGCAATATAGTCAACAATATCTATATGGACCATAGTAGGACAAACCTTTGGAATACTAAACGCGCCAAACCCTAGACCATTACCATACTCAGGTTGATCTTCAATAGCCGTAACAAATTCTGAGTTAACAAAACCTATAGGAACAGCAGGACCGTAATAGATCGCGTTGACCCCGTCTTCTCGGTAGTGTCCACCACAACTGCCGCAACGGCATTTATTGGTAGTCTTTTCGAGTTTCACGATATCCCCGCAGATGGTACAGTGTAGTAGTTTCATTGTTTCTTATTTCTTCCAGTTATTAATAGTATTACCACAGTACAACACGGATACTACCAGACCAATGTATACAACGAATCGCAGAGATAGGGCGATGTTGTCTAGGGCTAGTTTGATTGATGTCACATCTGTTGAGTTTTGTGTAAGGGCTTCTAACATATTTTCTTTTTTAAGTTGTTATTTAATATAATTATAACAAGTGTACCTCAACTCTGAAAGTGTTATAAGACTTTTTTATACATATTTTTTTCGGGCTAGTTTTTTTCTGGACTAGAAATGCCCTTTATAGACATGGATTTACTAGTGAGATCTGGACATAGCTCATTTTCTAGACTGGAAATTTTTGTACAGGCAAAAGTCATGCGCCCAGTAGACCTCTAGAAGCTTAAGAGAAAAATACACTTAAAGAGAAAGATACTCTTAACTTATCTCTTAGCCCATTGCCTTGTTGACCACCACGACATGAGCTACCACCACTACTAATAGACTATATAGCTAGTTGCTCTTGTTGTTGCTATACTATGGTGGTTGCTTGCTAGGGTGGTCCAGCGAGCCCTATAGCCTGTCTAGACCGTACTAGGGCTAGAGATGATTTAGTGGTTGTTTTAGTGCTGTGGTGGTTGTAGCGGGCTGCCTGGTCTGTAGCGTGAGGTTAGCGGCTATAGCAGTCCATGGACCCTATATACCTATATACGACGATAATAGCGGCCTGTAGCTGTCTCGAGCGGCCAATATAGTGCTCTAGAGGGCTATATATAGGCTATCTAGACGATATTTGACGATATATAGGTGCTCTAGAGGCCCAAATAGTGCTTAAAATAGGCCTAAAATACACACAAATATAGGCCTTCTAGAGCGGCTGTCTAGAGGACCTGGTATTTGCACCCAAAAAAGGAGTGTTTTTACATCATAATTTGCCTAGTATTTGCATAGCTCTGGAACTGCTTTGACTAGATCGGCACAAACCTCATATTCTTCTCTATCTATAAACAGCTGTAGAAAGCTTTCAATAGTACCTAGAGGATTAGGTTGATCTTCGATTTGTTGAGGTACACTACCAGATAGTAGTTCCACAATAGCAGGATCATCTAGTATGGAGTCGGTCGAAACCTCATCCATACCATTGATAAACTCTACCACCTTTTCTTCTGTTATAAATTGCAGATCCATATTATTTAGCGTTTTCTAAGTTCAACATATTGATAGAACATTTGTAGCCATTACCTCTACCATCAGTAAAGTTAATCGGAGCTTTTCTTGCTCTAGTATTATAACCACTTAGTGTATAGCTATTACCTTGGATTGTAATAGTATCTCCAATGTTGAGGTGGCTACAGTTAGTTCTGCTTTTGTATAGATCCCACATTTTAGATTCGCGAGTAATTACAGTACCACCGTCTCCAATAGTATTTAGCTTAAGTTTGAAGTTAGCCTCGTTACCTGAGAAGGAGCAATTGCCAGCTGATATAGTAATACCATATTGTTTAGCTACTCGGTCTAGCGCCTTATCGATCTCACTTCTTAATTGTACGATTTGTGGCTTGTTGAATGTTTCAATTTTTTTCATAATTTTCCGTTTTTAATTTAATAGTTATTTGATTAATAGAAGAGGCTCATTGCTGATTGTAGCCCAGCCTCGGTTGCTACATGGAACGATTCTTTTCGAGGATTCAGACTATCCGAATCTTTGTACTCGAGCGCTGCTGCCTTAATAGCCCCGGCTTTAGTTTTAGCCCAGACAGTATTCCAACCTCCGCCTTCGAAGGTAAACATGTATTGCTTTAATTTGAATTGTGCCATAGTAGTTTGTTTTTTAATTATAATATAAATATAATCAATTTTTCGCGACTCGGGCCATACTTAGGCAGTTATTTTCAAAAAGTTATTAACAATTGCTTCGCCAGTACCAGGGCTATTCCTGTTGGAGTACAGTATTATAGTGCTATGAGTACATGTAGGTGATTCTTCAGAGTACAGTTTCAGCAACGTGCGATTCTGGACCCCTAGGTCAGGTGTTAGCATGTGCGGCCGGATTTGGATTCCTCTACTAGACATTGACCTACACTAGAGCCATTTATGGGTAGTTGCAGTTAATGAGAGTACTTAGAGTACTAGAAAGGCGGTCACAGGAGTACGGAAAAGGACCATTTCAGCCTGTAGGGACCGATAGTATCTGGAACCGTAAGACATGAGCCAGTTTCAGCGTATCGGACTACCGGAACGGATTAACTGATAGTACTGAAAGGAACATGAGTACAACGCGTATATAAGGTTAGTTCTAGTATACGCGATTCTATTATGGTTGTTAGTTACTATCTAGGGTTATTACCAGATCTTGATGATTTAGTAGTTGTTTTTGGAGCACTTGGTCTACTATTATAATTAGGGCGAGAGCTGGAGCTGCTGATCCTTGGCCTGCTATTGTTGTTGTTCCTAATTACCGGATTGTTGTTTTGTGGCTTGTTGATTACTGGAGGTCTGTTGACAACTGGTGGTTTTGTAGTTGGTAGCACACGTGGTTTAGAGTTATTACGGATAATTGAATTTTGTATTGGTGACGCTGTATTTGGTAAATATGTGCGACTATCAGATGTGCTGCCATCTGAGACTAAGATGGATCTAGATCTATTAGAATTAGAATAGACAAAGCGGTTTCTATTTGAGGACCTACGACCATATACATTCCCTAGCCACTGAGTTCTTGGCCCATAAATCTGAGAGTATCTCCACGGGTTATTCCACTGATCCCAGTACCATTGGCTTGATCCCCAATTGCCATAATAAGGATATTGGTTCCACATCCAATTGTTGCTATAACCGTAGTGCCAGCTCCATTGCCAATTCATCCAATAATCATGAGGACTTTGCCATCCAAACCTGTTTAGTCTATTATAGAAATATTGGTTATGGAAGAAGCTGTAGTTTTGTTGTTGTAGAAAGAAGTAATAGTCGTTAGCAAAGTTCCAATCTGTTCTTAACTTCCATCTTAATTGACTTACTGTGTTTATCTCATCTACAGCTATACCTTCAGACCGCAAAGTATCTACATGGCCTGCTGTATTTAAAGTTGTATATTGCCAATGTACCCCACAGCTGTTAACTGAGAAAAATAAGACTATTATGCAGATGAGTTTCAATAAGTTTTTCATAGTAAAGTTTCAGTTGATTTTATTATATATTGTTATGCAAAAAAAGGCACCTGGATAATGTTACCCAGATGCCTTCGGTGGATTATTGATTAGTAGGTAAACGGAAATCTAAACTACTAACCTCATCCTTTGTGATTATGCTTGTCCCATAAGGCGAGCAGATTCATTTTCCGATAGTAACCCAGTTGTTGCAAATGGATCAAATTGGATTAATGCTTCAGTATCAAAATTCTTTTTCATTAAAAGGTTTCCGGCTGATACCATTAGATTACCAGTTTTGTGATCATCTATATTGTATTTTTGATCGTTAGATGCAAAGTTTGTTATACCGTTTACTACTTCCCAGATTGATAAACCTGATTTAGCATTTTGTAATTGCTTTGTGGTAAATGTAGATGGCTCAGCTCCAATATCAGAGTATGCTTTCATAACTCGGTTAATTGGTAGATACCTTTGCATATATTCATAATCAATTTTTTTGTCAGTTGATAACATAGCGGACATTGCGCGTTGTACTTCAGCAATTGATGCATCAGTGTTATTTGCAGATTTAATTTTGTCAGCTAATCCTACAGGTTGGAATCCTGTAGATGCCATGCTAATCATATGATCATTAAACTCTCGGATTGATTTATCAGTTAGTTCATGTAAACCGTATGTTTCAGAGAATGATGTTGAGGTCATTCCATTTGAGCAAACTAAGCGGTTTAGATAAGGTGATACCTCTAATCCTCTAGTGGGTGTATTTCTGAATGTTACACCAGTATT
>JACNFT010000042.1 GCA_014384505.1 Cryomorphaceae bacterium
CCATATCACTTCAATTTCTTTGCCCCTTGGCTTGACTTGGGAATGTAATAATTCAGCAAATAGTTGTCACTATGACCCGGCTGTAACCCAATATGGATGTGTTAAAGTTTCAGGATTTGCTTTAATACCAGGGATTTATGATGCTGAGGTTAATTTAGTGGCTACTCATAGTCTCTCATCAATTGCTGGTACAGAGAATATTTCTTTTATACTACCCCTTAAGATATTACCTGATACCTCAACCTCTTCTAATGCTGGTTTTGCAATGTCGAATCCTTCAGGGTGCACTCCAGTTCCCGTAAGTTTTACGAATAATAATACGGGAATGCTCTCTTATTTTTGGGATTTTGGAAATGGAAATACTAGTAATTTATATCAGCCAGTTGATCAGATTTATACTCTGCCAGGAGAATATATTGTGCAGTATTCGGCAATACAAACAAATGCTGCATATTTTTTAGAGAGTATTGAAGTTGTTTCAGGTAATTGTAGTGATAACGCGTTAACTGGAGATCCTGATTTCTTTTATACAGTTAGCACTCCATCTGGGATATTAGAAGAAGTAACTAGTGGTAATTATATTACCCAATCATTTCCATTAACTATTAATAGTTTTAATCCTTTAGAATTAATCGGGCAATCCGTTACAATTGATTTATATGATAATGATGACACTTGGATTAGTACTAGTACAGAAGATTGTGGCTCACTTACTTTTAATCCAGTGCTACAGGCAGGTACATTTTCTTCAAATGGAGGAGGATTATCTATAAATTATACGGTAATGGAAGTTCCAGCCAATACGGTAACATCAACAGATACGATTTATGTCTATGACTACCCTTTCATTCCAAATGTAGTTTATGATACCTTAAATAATTTAATTTATACATCTGCCGATTCTATCGCAATGCAGTGGTATTATTATAATAGCCCAATTCCTGGTGCCACTGACACTTTTATTCAACCAACATCTTCTGGCGTGTATTCTTTAGTTGTTGTAAATGAGTATGGTTGTGCATCTTCTTCTTTAGAGGTTTTAGTTGTGATATGCGATACCACTTATCAGCCAATGTTAGATGATAATGGTTCAACAGCATGGATGCTAGATTCCGCTATATATTCTAATTTACAATGGTATGGAAGTAATGGAATAATTAATGGAGCAAATCAATCCTTTTTTCCAGCTACTGTAAGTGGGTTGTATTATATTGTAGCAACTGATGAATTTGGCTGTAACTATTCATCTGAATCAGTATTATTAAGTACTAGCATGAATTCAGAATCAATACCTTTCTCTGGAATTGTAAAAGTTGGCCCAAATCCTGTTTCAAGTGGGTCTCCATTAACAATATATATACAAAATGCAGAATTTTCGAACGTTACAATTGTCTTGATGGATCTTTATGGGAGAGAAATTATTCGCAGAGTTGTTAATCCAAGTTTTTTCCCTTATCGATTTACTTCACAAGAGATTAGTGAACTATCAAATGGATTATATTTTTTAGATATTTCATTTGATGAAAATAAAATCAGAAAAAAGATTATTAAGACAGGAACTAATTAAATATTCTTAGCAGATTATTATTTTCTAAACTCCAATTATAAGCTTTTAATGGGAGTAATGCTGGTGAGTTCAGTACGTTAGCATTATTACTTAACAAAAAAGCTGACGGGCAACAACCGCAATAAGCAATTCCGGCATCTACAGAATCAATTTGAGAGCAGGAGAGTGAGGGTTCGTAACTACAGTTTCTGTCATACACTTTATAATCACTACCAACACCATGGTAAATGATGATGCCTTCAACTCCTCCTTCAATAAAAATGGAGTTACCTGAAGCTTGCAAATCGCTATATTCTGGTAAATTTAAATCTACGATAATATCTACATAAACTTCTTGTATGTAATCGTCTTTTGTATTACAAGTAGAGAAAATGAAGAGTATGCTAAGAATGTAGAATGCTAATTTCATAACTGCAATTTTATGAAAAAGAAATGGATTTTTCCTTCATTGATGTATTAATTTATTTGTTATCTTTACGGCCTTTAAAAAACAGAACTTATATTTAAACGAAACATTATACCATGTTGAGAAAAATTTATTTAATAGCAGCCTTAGTACTTACTTCATCACTTGCTATGGCGCAAGCAGGAGCTTTGAAAGGGGTTATTACGGACGCAATGAGCGGGGAATCTATCCCTTTTGCTAACATTGTTGCTGAAAAAAATGGGAACCAAATTGGTGGAACAACTACTGATTTTGATGGTAACTATACCATTAAGCCTCTTGAACCAGGGACATACACCATTAAAGCAACATTTGTTGGCTATGGTACGGTTGAGGTAACGGGTGTTATTGTTTCGTCAAATAAAATCACTTTTCAAGATGTGAAATTACAGCAAGGAATTGCAATTGGTGAGGTAAAAATTATTGCATATAAAAAACCGCTTTTGGATCAAGATAACCTTTCGGGTGAAACAAAAACTGCTGAAGAAATTGTGGCTTTACCAACAAGGAGTGTAGCTTCTGTTGCCGCTACTGCAGCTGGTATTTATCAAAGAGATGAAGGAGATGCTGTGAATATGAGAGGATCAAGAGATAATGCGACAACTTATTATATTGATGGAATTAAGGTTGTGGGTAGTCAAGGATTGCCTACATCAGCAATTGAGCAGATTACGGTAGTTACTGGAGGTTTGCCTGCAAAATATGGTGATGCAACAGGAGGTATCATTTCGATAACAACTAAAGGTCCTTCTAGTAAAATGTTTGGAGGTATTGAGTTTGAATCTTCTTCATTGTTTGATAGTTATAACTATAATTTATTAGGATTTACATTATCTGGGCCATTGTATAAAAAAAGAAAAACGGATGGTTCGAAAGGAAACTCTGTTCTTGGGTATTTTCTTTCAGGAGAATTAAAAAGTGTTGATGATGCTGATCCTTCAGCAATTGGTGTGTGGAAAGTAAAAGATGATGTTTTAGCTGACTTGCAAGCAAATCCTTTTAGGCCTTCTGAAAATTCTGATGCAGGACTTTTGAGTACTTCAGAGTTTTTAACTAAGGATGACTTTGAAAATGTACAAGCAAAAGTTAATTCGAATGAAAAACTTATGAATATTTCAGGAAAAATTGATATTAAGCCGTCAAAAAATACTTTTGTATCTTTAGGTGGAACTTATGCCTACTCATCTAGAATGCAAGATAGACAGCCAAACGATATACCATCAAGAGTGTTTAACTGGGATAATAATAGGCAGGTTAACCGAAATACGTATAGGCTGTATGCTAAGTTGACTCAGAAATTTGGTAATGATGATTCAAATGATGAAGAAAGCGCTTCAGTAGTTAAGAATGCGTTCTTTACTATGCAGGCAGATTACACTAGAGATCAGTACGATATTATTGATCCTAACCATCAATTTAATTTATTTAATTATGGGTATGTTGGTAAATTTAAAACTTTTAGAGAAAGAACGTATACAACTCAAGAAATAGCTGTTGATTCTTTAACAGGAATTATATATACTGGATTTATCCAAAATGGATACAAAGATACCTTATTGAGTTATACTCCAGGTGGAATAAATACAAGTTTAGAAAATTATACTAATGCTTATTATGCTTTGTTTGACCAAGAATCATATTCTTCTTTTGCGAATGGTTATGGTGCTGACGGTGTAATTAGGACTGCTAATGATTTACAAGGGAAGGGTTTGTTGAATGGACAGCAACCTGCTAGTCCTTATTCTTTATTTAGAAACCATGGTTACATGTACAATGGTGCTACAAAAAATGATGAATCTCAATTTAGTTTCAAAGCTTCAGGTTCTGCTGATATTAAATCACATGAGTTGTCATTTGGATTTGAATATGAAGAAAGAGAAGAATCTTATTGGTCAATAGGACCAATGGGTATGTGGTCGAAAATGCGGGCATTAACCAACCTGCATTTATTAGAAAGAGATTTGTCTAACCCAATGCCTTTATTTAATGCAAATGGAATTTATCAGGATACTGTGCATTATGATCAACTATTTTTAGAAGATATCCAGTCTGATTTTGATAGAAATTTAAGAGGTTCTTTAGGCTTGGATCCTAATGGAACGGATTTTATAGATATTGATTCTTACGATCCAAAAACATTTGATATTAAAATGTTTGGGCAAGATGAATTATTAAATAGTGGATCGTCTTTAGTGTATTATTATGGGTATGATATTTATGGAAATAAAAACACAAAAAGTGCTACATTAAAGAATTTCTTTGAAGAAGATAGCGAAAGACTAATAGCACCATATAACCCTATATATACAGCAGGTTATATTCAGGATAAGTTTGCGGTTGAGGATTTGATTTTTAATATTGGACTAAGGATAGATCGTTTTGATGCAAACCAAAAAGTATTAAAGGATAAATATTTATTACATGATGCTTATTCAGCAAATAGTTTAAGGGGAATGACTGCTTCTGGAGGTAGTAGACCTTCAACAATTGGTGATGATTTTATAGTTTATGTGGATGATTTTTCTTCCTCTAGCCCTAATACAGTTGGGTATAGAAATGGAGATGTTTGGTATAATGCTGATGGACTTGTTATTTCAGACCCTAAAGATTTAGCGGAAGCTGCAGGAGGAAAAATACAACCTTATTTAACTGATCCTGCTGACGCTTTGAAAGGTATTATTAATACTGATGCTGTTTTTGTAGATTATGAGCCAGAAGTTGTCTTTATGCCTAGATTGGCATTTTCATTTCCAATTTCTGATGAGGCACAATTTTTTGCGCATTATGATGTGCTAACGCAAAGACCACCAAGTGCTAATAGAATTGAACCAGTTGATTATTTATTTATGGCTGATAGAGTTGGGGCATTATTGAATAACCCTAATTTAAAGCCGGAAAAAACGATTGACTATGAATTAGGATTTGCAAAAACACTATCTTTAAGGTCAGCCTTAAAAATATCTGCTTTCTATAAAGAAATGAGGGATATGATTCAGGTTATAAATGTTCTATCTGCATACCCTGCACAGTACCTTACTTACGGGAATGTTGATTTTGGTACGGTAAAAGGAATGTCAATAAATTATGATTTAAGAAGAACAAATAACGTTCAATTAACGGCTAATTATACTTTGCAATTTGCTGATGGTACAGGTTCTTCTTCAAGTTCTGGTCAGAATTTAGCTAGTACAGGACAACCTAATTTAAGAACTACCAATCCTTTATCTTTTGATCAAAGGCATGCTATATCAGCATCTGTTGATTATCATTATGCTGATGGTAAGGATTATGATGGCCCTGTTTGGTTTGGAAAAAATGTTTTTGCAAATGCTGGCGCAAATATTATGTTCTCAGCAGGTTCAGGAACACCTTATTCTAAGCAATCAAATATTACACAAGAAGCTACTTATGGTATTAATGAACGATCAACCCTTGAGGGTAGTTTATATGGCTCTCGTTTACCATGGCAATTCCGAATGAATGCTAAGCTTAATAAAGAATTTGAAATTAAGTGGAGTGATAAAAAGAGCTCTAATGTTAATGTTTATGTACAGGTTCAAAATTTACTTAATGCACAAAATATTATTAGTGTTTACAGAGCAACTGGTAATCCTAATGATGACGGTTACTTAACATCAGAAGCAGCTCAGAATACTATTGCAGCTAAAAATGATGAAGAAGCTTACAGGCACTTATATTCTTTAGCGGTAAATAATCCGTCACATTATAGTTTACCAAGAATGTGGAGAGCAGGATTAAGCGTTACCTTTTAATAATTTAACAAATGATACTGAAAAACAGAACATTTATGAATAATACGATCAAACAAATAGTAATTCTTTCTTTTACACTTTTTTCATTTAGTGTAGTAGCTAAAGAAAATGTAAATGGTTCAGGAGTTACTTCTGTAGTGAATATAAGAATAGCAGCTGGATGTAGCCCATCCTCTTCTCAAACAGACTTAGATGTTAACAATGTAAGAACTACTATCATGGGAGGTGGAGACATGTGGTGGAACTTAGATGATGCTAGATATGAAATTCCTAAAGATGGGAATAGACATTCATTGTTTGCAGGAGCACTTTGGATAGGTGGTGTTGATGCCGGAGGTCAGTTAAAAGTTGCAGCTATGACTTATCGTCAAGGGGGAAATGATTTTTGGTCAGGCCCTTTAAATACTTCAACTGCATCAACTGCTGCTGAAAACTGTAATGAATGGGATAAACACTTTAAATTAGATAGAGCTGATGTTGAGGAGTTTGTCGCAAGAGCTGGTGACCCTACTTATGAAGTGCCAGAATCTATTAAAAAATGGCCAGCACATGAAAAATTTGCAGGTGAAGATCATTATTTAGCTCCTTTTCATGATGTAGATGGTGATGGTGAGTATGATTGGACAGTTGGAGATTATCCTGACTATAATATATCGGGTACTGATGATGATGCTAGACTATTTGGTGATCAAACTTTATGGTGGGTGTTTAATGACAAAGGAAATATTCATGGTGAATCAGAGGCTGATGCCTTAGGATTAGAGATACATGCTCAAGCATTTGGCTTTACTGCCGATAATGAGGTGAATGATATGACTTTTTATAATTATAAAATTTTCAATAGATCAACTACTCCACTAAACGATACTTATTTTGGACAATGGGTTGACCCTGATTTAGGGAATTATTTAGATGACTATGTGGGTTGTGATGTTGGTTTAGGTTTAGGATTTTGCTATAATGGTGATGCTGAAGATGAAGGAGCTGCTGGTTATGGTTTTAATCCTCCTGCAATTGGAGTAGATTTTTTTCAAGGACCTTATTCTGATGAGAATGATGGACTTGACAATGATAGAGATGGTGTAGTTGATGAAATTGATACAATAATTGACGCTTCAGGTCAAGAGATGTTACTTACTGAACAAATCATCATGTCAAAATTTATGTATTTTAATAATGATGGAAGTGTTATAGGGAATCCTGGTAATGGTCAAGATTTCTATAATTACTTAAGAGGGATTTGGAGAGATAATGTACCTATGACTTTTGGGGGAGATGGACATGGAGAAGGGGTTGGTACAACTACTGATTTATGTGACTTCATGTTTCCTGGGACTTCTGATCCTGCATTTCCAGGAAAAGAATGGACAGAACAAACAGCAAATAACTTACCTGCAGATAGAAGGTTTGTTCAATCAGCAGGACCTTTTACTTTGCAGCCAGGAGCAGTTAATGAAATAACTACTGGAGTTGTTTGGGCAAGAGCAAAATCAGGAGGGCAAACGGCTTCTATTCAATTGTTAAAAATTTATGATAGAGAGGCTCAAGCTTTATTTGATAATAACTTTAATATACTTAATGGGCCTGATGCCCCAGATTTAACGGTTAGAGAGTTAGATCAAGAATTAATTATAACACTTTCTAATAAAGATAATTCAAATAATATTGATGAATCTTATTCTGAGAAAGATCCTTATATTACAAAACCAGATAACTTACTTAATGACCCAAATTATGAATTTCAAGGTTATTTAGTTTATCAATTAAAAAACTCAACTGTTTCAGTTACTGATTTGGATAATAATGATAAAGCAAGATTAGTCTTTAGAAGTGATATTAAAGATGACGTAAAGGGAATAGTAAACCAATATTTAGATCCTATTTTAGGAGTTTATACTCCAATTGAAGAAGTTTCTTCAGTATTAAGTTCCGGAGTAGTTGGTAATATTGATGAGGGTGTAGAGTTTTCATTTCGTCTTATTGATGATAAGTTTGCCTTAGGAAGTCCTAAGTTAGTGAATCATAAAACGTATTACTTCATGTCCTTATCATATGGCTATAATAGAGCTGAGGAAAATGCATCTCCTTATGCAGTAAGTGATCCTGATTATGATGGTAGAAATCAACCTTTTATTTCTGGAAGAAGAAATATTCAAGTGTACTCTGGTATACCTCATTATACTGAACCTGAAAATGGTGGAACAACTTTAAATGCGGCTTATGGTGATGGGGTTGAAATTACACGAATAGAAGGAACAGGAAATGGCGGTAGTGTTTTAGATCTTACTGAGGAATCAATTACTGAGGTATTAAATTCTGAAGAACATAGAGTTTTACAACCCGTTTATAAACAAGGCTTAGGTCCTGTGAATTTTGAAGTAGTTGATCCAATGAAAATACCTGTCGGGAATTTCATGCTTAAATTGGAAAATGCTGTATATGCTTCCAATTCTGGTGGTGATCAAACAGGACTTATAACTTCATATGGCTCTTGGATTTTAACAAATGAAACTACAGGGAAAGTGGTTGCTAATGTAAATAAAGATATTACTTTAGGAACAGAAAAATACATAACAGAATTAGGCTTCAATATTAAGATACAACAATTTGAAAACCCTGGTACTGATCCTCTTCTTTATGAAAAAAATGGATTTATTTCAAGCGAAATAGAATATTCTAATAAAAATGACAGATGGCTTACAGGTCTTGCTGATAGAGACCCCGCATTTCCTAATGCTTACGGCTTAAATTGGATTAGAGCAGGTTCTTTTGTTGATGAAAATGATGGTCTTATGAGCGATTATAATGTTTTAGATGATCCTAATGGAATTTTTGAAGGAGCTATTATCCAAACTAATAATATTTTTGGTGCTGAAGTTACTGGAGGTACCTGGGCTCCTTATTGTTTTGCATCTGACTATACTGATGGTCCTGGTTTTAAGCTGGGCGGAATGCATTCTTATACTATGTCAGATATAAAAGATTTACATTCAGTTGATATAGTATTTACTTCAGATAAATCAAAATGGACAAGAGCTTGTGTGGTTGAAGCGCAAGATGATGAAACACTAGCAGAAGGAAATAAACTTAAGATGGAATTAAGACATTCTCCATCAGTTGATAAGGATGGAAATGATGATGTTAATGATACTACTTATGGTATGGGTTGGTTTCCTGGATATGCTATTGATATTGAAACAGGAGAACGGTTGAATATCATTTTCGCAGAAGATTCATGGCAAAAAGACCCTGAATTAAAGGGTAATGATATGATATGGAACCCTACTTCAAAAATTACTACTGATAATTTTAACGTAGAGTTTAATTCCACAACAGGTACAGTTGAATGGACTGGTGGAGATTATCTGTTAGGAGGTAAACATTTTATTTATGTTGTAAAGGGTGAGGCATGGGTTAAAGGTTCAAAAGAATACTTAGCTAATCCTCTATCTAATGATAAATTCAGTCCTAATTATGATGAAGGAAGATGGATTTATAATCAGCTAAGCGATCCGTCTAATTCTTCAGGTAGATGGAATGTATTTAAAAATATTAGTTGGGTAGGAGTGCCTTTATTAGCTCCAGGGAAAACACTCTTAACAAGTGATGTTAAAGTGAAATTAAGAGTTGCTAAGCCATTCAAACAGTACGAAACTACTCTTTCAACTACTTTTTATGAACGATCAAATTCTTCTAACCCTGCTTTAGCAAATGATACTTTGCAGGATGGTAAAACATATTCTGTAGCTTATATAAATACAGCCCAAACATGGGGAGGTAAAAAAGTTGTTTATAATGATTCTACTTATTTGCCTGGACAACAATTTGTTGTAGACGGAAATATTAGTCTTATATTTTCAAGTTCAAGTAACAAAGCAAGGGTAATTGAGGCAGATGCAGTAAATAGCTTTAATCCTATTTATCGTTTTAGTACTGATGATATTGTTGCTACTACTGGAGATGTAAATGTTGCACAAAATGCAATGGATGCTATTAGAGCAGTGCCAAATCCTTATTACGGAATGTCAACTTATGAAACAAATCAGTTAGATAATAGGGTTAAGATTACAAATCTTCCTCAACAAGCTACTATTTCAATTTTCTCTGTTAGTGGTACACTGATAAGAAAACTCAAAAAAGATGATAGCATGACATCTATTGATTGGGATTTGAAAAATGATTATGGAGTTCCAATTGCTAGTGGACTTTACGTTATTCATATAAATTCTCCTGGTATAGGTGAAAAAATTATTAAATGGTTTGGTTCATTAAGGCCAATTGATTTAGATACATTCTAAAAAATAAAATTTGACGATAAAATATATAGATATGAAACAAATTAATAACTGGATAAAAGCAATAGTTTTTATTGCAATAATGATACTTCCATTCCAAGAGAATTTTGCAGGAAATGAGCAAAGAGCAGGGCAAGCCGGAGCTTCTGAATTATTGATTAATCCTTGGGCAAGATCTTCAGGATGGGCAGGGGCAAATATTGCAGGAATTAGAGGAGTTGAAAGTATGTTTTCTAATGTTGCAGGTTTGGCATTTACTGAAAAAACAGAGTTAATTTTTTCAAGTACTTCTTGGTTGCAAATAAATGGTTTTAATGATGCTGTAAGTAATATAAGTTCATTTGGTTTTGCTCAAAAGGTAGGAGAATCTGGAGTGTTCGGTCTTTCAATAATGAATATGAGTTTTGGTGATATTGAAATTACAACTGTTGAGAACCCTGATGGAGGAATTGGTGTTTATTCTCCTAGCTTTATGAATATTGCACTTTCATATTCAAAAATATTTTCTAATAATATTTATGGAGGAATGACAGTGAAAATGATCTCGGAGCAGATATCAAATTTGGGTGCCAATGGTATTGCTCTTGATGCAGGTATTCAATATGTAACAGGAGTAAAAGATAATTTTAAGTTTGGTATTTCATTGAAAAATGTAGGTCCAAGATTATCATTTACAGGAGATGGACTTTCTTTTAGAGCACAAACCGATCCTAATAATGATTATAACCAGACTATTGAAGTAAGATCCTCTGAACTAGAGTTGCCTGCTTTATTAAATATAGGTATGTCATACGATATTAATGTGTCAAGACATAGATTGACAGGAGCGGGTACATTTACTTCTAACTCTTTTCAAAAAGATCAATATAGACTTGGAGGAGAATATTCTTATAGAGAAATGTTTATGGTGCGTTTAGGATATACTTATGAAGAAGGCATCAGAGACCCATCCACAAGAACTACTGCATTAAGAGGGCCTTCAGGTGGTTTTACACTTGAATTACCAATGGGCGCTAATACCTTCGGTTTGGATTATTCTTACCGTCATACTGATCCTTTCCAAGGTTCGCATACTATTGGAGCTA
>JACNFT010000039.1 GCA_014384505.1 Cryomorphaceae bacterium
GCGGTCGGTCAAAGTTATAAAAATTTTCCCAATTCCATAATTTTGCTTCTAAATACACATCATCTTTATATGAAATTAGTTGATAAAATTTTCTTTGATCAGTTAAATGAGACCTTTCCATTTAATTGTGGAGTTCTAGCTTTAATATATTGATGTCTCAAGCCTAAATCTTCAATATGCCAATGAAATTCATGCCCTCAATCTGTCCTAATTATATTGATACGAAATGGAAATTTTTCTACAACATAATCAATAAAACAATTGCATTTTATTATTCTTTAAATTAAATATTAGTAATTTAGTAAATAGGCGAAAATGAGTGGAGCAACAATTGTAGCATCCGATTCTATGATAAATTTTGGAGTGTTAATATCTAATTTACCCCAAGTAATTTTTTCATTAGGCACTGCTCCTGAATAAGATCCATAGCTCGTTGTAGAATCTGAAATCTGACAGAAATAACTCCAAAACGGTGTATCTGTTCTTTCCATATCTTGATATAGCATTGGAACAACACAGATAGGAAAATCACCAGATATGCCACCTCCTATTTGAAAAAAACCAATTCCCTCAGTCCCCGCCTCTTCCGTATAGTAATCTGCAAGCCACATCATATACTCAATTCCAGATTTCATTGTTGAATGTTTTAGTTCACCTTTCATACAATAGGAAGCAAAAATATTTCCCATTGTTGAATCTTCCCAACCCGGAACAATTATTGGTAAGTTCTTTTCTGCTGCAGCAAGCATCCATGAGTGACTTGAATCGATCTCATAGTACTGTTCTAGCACACCAGAAAGTAATAATTGATACATGAACTCGTGAGGAAAATATCTTTTTTCTTCATTTTCTGCAGCCTTCCAAATATCAAAAACATGTTGCTGAAGCCTTCTAAATGCTTCTTCTTCAGGTATACACGTATCCGTTACACGATTCAATCCTTTTTCAAGGAGGGCCCATTCATTTTCTGGGGTTAAGTCACGGTAGTTAGGTACTCTTTCATAACTATTATGAGCTACTAAGTTCATAATATCCTCTTCAAGATTTGCTCCCGTGCATGAAATCAAATGGACTTTATTTTGACGGATCATTTCCGCCAATGAAATCCCTAATTCAGCAGTACTCATTGCTCCAGCAAGGGAGATTAACATCTTTTTCCCAGATGCTAAGTGGTCCTCATATCCTTTTGCCGCATCCACTAAAGATGCAGCATTGAAATGCAAAAAATTTTTCTCAATGAATTTTCTTATCTCTTGAGCCATTATAAGTTGAATTTATAAGACAATAATTTATAATACAGTTTCGCTGCCATAAAATCTGGAGCGGAAAAGCCCTCTTTTGGAGCTAATTCTACA
This sequence comes from Cryomorphaceae bacterium, assembly GCA_014384505.1. Taxonomy (GTDB): domain Bacteria; phylum Bacteroidota; class Bacteroidia; order Flavobacteriales; family BACL11; genus UWMA-0277. The sequence continues at coordinate 1,356 of JACNFT010000039.1, forward strand.
ATATCGAATCCAACTACATTCGAATTACTAAAAACTTTTTTTAATAACCTCAAAGTTTCATCCCATAGCAAACCACCAGGCTCAGGTGTTCCAGTAGAGGGCATAATAGAGGGATCAAAAGCGTCCAGATCAATTGTGATATAAACGTTCTCTCTCAAACAGTTTAAAACATCTTCTTGCCAGTATTCATTTGATCGAATTTCATAGGATGTAAATAAATTTTCTTCACGTAAATATTGAATCTCAATTGAATCCATACTCCTAATTCCAACTTGGACCAAATTAGTCATATATGAAGCTTCGTGCATCGCGCAGGCATGATTGTATTTTGAACCTTCATAACTCGGCCTTAAATCAGAGTGAGCATCCAACTGAAGTACAGTTAAATCGTCATATTTTTTATTAAATGATCGAATTGAACCAATGCTTACAGAGTGCTCTCCACCTAAAATCGTCACAAATTTATCTTCACTCAAATATTTATCAACCTCAGCTTCTACTGCATTCACCATTTTTTCTGGGCTAGATGATTCATCAATACTGGGCGCTAAAAAAACACCTTGAAGATAAACTTCAGAATTCGTCTCAATGTCATATAACTCCATATTATTAGCAGCCGCTAAAATAGCAGCCGGTCCTTTATCCGCTCCTTTTCCATATGTACTCGTACCATCATAAGGAACAGGGATCAAAACGATTTTGCTATTATCATAAACGGCATTTTCAACTGGAATACCAGCGAATGTTTTATCTCTATTCATAACCTAGCAATTGCATAAAACTTTCAGCGCTTTGTTGCTCAGTGAATACTTCTGTCTCAATCTCGCCTAATTCTGTTTTTTTTATGAGTACATATTTAGGTTGTGGAATTAAACAATGTTGTAATCCGCCAAATCCCCCTAACGAGTCTTGATATGCTCCGGTATTAAAAAAACCAATATATAATGGCTTGTTTCTCGCGAAAAGAGGTAAATAAATTGCGTTAATATGCTGATCATTATTATAATAATCATCACTATCACATGTTAAACCACCTAACAAAACCCTTTCATAAGGTTTATCCCAATGATTTATCGGCAACATAATAAATCGTTTATTTATAGCCCAAGAATCGGGAAGCGTTGTAATAAAAGATGAATTAATCATATTCCATTTTTCACGATCATTTTGTTGCTTTTGATAAAGAATTTCGTAAAAAATAGCACCTGATTCTCCCACAGTGAAAGATCCGAATTCGGTAAATATATTAGGTGTAGCTACATTTCCATCTTCACAAACAGATTTAATTAAAGAAATTATTTCCGAAACCATATATTGGTAGTCGTACTTAAATCCCATAGAATCTTTCGTTGGGAATCCACCTCCAATATTTAAACTATCCAATGTCGGGCAGATCTTTTTAAGCTCAACATATACGTCTAAACACTTCTGCAATTCATTCCAGTAGTATGCATTATCTTTAATTCCAGTATTAATAAAAAAATGTAACATCTTTAAATTAACACTTGGAATCAACTCTATTTCTCGCTTATAGAATGGTACGATATTCTTATAGCCAATACCCAATCTACTTGTATAAAATTCAAATTTAGGTTCCTCTTCTGAAGCAATTCTAATACCAATATCAAATTTTCTTTTTGCCTTGTTGTGTATAAGATGAATCTCTTCAAAATTATCTATGATTGGAATGCAATTATATTCTCCTGAGTTAATTAATTCAATGATATTATCAATGTATTGATCTCTTTTAAATCCATTACACAATACAAAAGTTTTATCATCAATTTTCCCATCTTTTTTTAGTCTCTTAACGATTTCAATATCGAAAGCCGAAGATGTTTCTATATGTATATTATTTTTTAATGCTTCATCTAAAACATGACTAAAATGTGAGCTTTTTGTGCAATAACTATAGTGGTATTCGCCACTATAATCGTGTTCTTTGATAGCATTCGCAAACCATTTTTTTGCTAATTGGATATTCTCAGATATTTTTGGCAGGTATCTAACCTTAAGTGGAGTGCCATATTTTTCAATAAGATTTTGCACATCAACATCTTGCCAAATTAGAGAATGGTCATCTGTTAATTTAAATTCCTCCTGAGGAAAATCGAATGACTGTTCAATAAAGTCAATATATTTATTTTTCATCAGTTTACAAATTAGAATCCATTTCTAAAGAAGAATCTTCTGCTTCATCATCTATATCATATAAAGAACCATATCTACCAGAAACAATAGTTGCAATTGGAGTCAAATAAATAACATCTTCATATTGGTAGATTACTCCATCAACAATACTTCCCTTATAAGGAAATGTATTTCTTTCAATTTCTCCACACTTATAATCCCTATATACCTGTTCTCGAATAGAAGAATGTAATTTTGAATATTTTTCAATAACACGCGTCATAATTAAATGTTTTTAGTGTAAAATTTGCACTTCTTCATAGTAAAGTGTAATAATTTTGTCCAAAGTTAGTAAATAGTTTTCATTTTTCATAATTATGCTGAATTTAGCTTTTGTTGTAAATATTCTTATCTATAATAAGGTAAATTTGATTTCATAGTTTTAATAATAAATAATATCGTGATTTTCAAATACAAAAATACAAAAATTACTGAAAATATAAAATAATCAGTCTAGCAGGATTAGAACATAACACCTTTTTTCTAACATCTACAATCTATGATTGAATAACTCCAGGGTTATAAGCCTCTTTTATAGGTGAATTATTGGCAGCTTCTATTCCCATAGAAATTACTTTTCTGGTTTCCAAAGGGTCAATAATAGCATCTACCCAAAGGCGAGAAGCTCCATAGTAAGGAGAGGTTTGTGCATCATATTTGTCGGTAATGGTATTTAAAAGTTTCTTTTCTGCTTTTTCATCCATTTCTTCTCCTTTTGCTTTTAAGGAAGCTTTTTCAATTTGTAATAAAACCTTAGCAGCTTGTGCACCACCCATAACAGCCATTTGAGCCGTTGGCCAACTTACAATTAATCTTGGGTCGTAAGCCTTACCGCACATGGCATAGTTTCCTGCACCATAGGAGTTACCAATAATAATAGTAATTTTAGGAACTACAGAATTTGCCATAGCATTTACCATTTTGGCTCCATCCTTAATGATACCACCATGTTCGGAGCGTGACCCTACCATAAAGCCAGTAACATCCTGTAGAAATACCAATGGTATTTTCTTTTGGTTACAATTGGCAATAAAACGAGCTGATTTATCTGCAGAATCCGAATAGATAACCCCACCGAATTGCATTTCTCCTTTTTTGGTTTTAATCATTTCTCTTTGGTTAGCAACAATGCCCACTGCCCAGCCATCAACTCTTGCATATCCGCAAATAATGGTTTGGCCATATCCTTCTTTATATTCTTCAAAATCGGAATCATCCACTAGGCGAGCAATGATGTCCTTCATGTTATAAGGTTTTGATCTTTCTCTTGGAAGTATTCCATAAATTTCTCTTTGATCTTCCTTAGGTTCAGCACTTTTTTTCCTGTTGAAACCTGCCTTTTCGGTATCGCCAATTTTATCCATTATATTTCGGATTTTATCCAAAGCGTCTTTATCGTCCTTGGCTTTGTAATCCGTTACTCCAGAAATTTCGCAATGCGTTGTAGCACCTCCTAAAGTTTCGTTATCAATGCTCTCGCCAATAGCCGCCTTTACAAGGTAACTTCCTGCTAAGAATATACTTCCTGTTTTGTCTACAATAAGGGCTTCATCACTCATTATTGGCAGGTAAGCTCCACCAGCAACACAAGCACCCATAACGGCAGAAATTTGAGTAATTCCCATTGAACTCATACGAGCATTATTGCGAAACATTCTTCCAAAGTGTTCTTTGTCCGGAAAAATTTCATCTTGCATAGGTAAAAATACTCCAGCACTATCAACCAAGTAGATAATTGGCAGCCTGTTTTCCATTGCAATTTCTTGTAAGCGCAAATTCTTTTTGGCAGTAATAGGGAACCAAGCTCCTGCTTTGACAGTAGCATCATTAGCAACAACAATACATTGCCTATCTTTTACATAAGTTATTCCGGCAACTACTCCACCTGAAGGGCAACCTCCATATTTGGCATACATTCCTTCCCCAACAAAAGCACCAATTTCTAAAAAGTTAGCGTCCGTATCTTTTAGGTAATCAATTCGCTCACGAGCTGTAAGTTTTCCTTTGGCATGTTGCTTGTCAATTTTTTGTTTTCCTCCACCTAAAGAAACAATAGCATGTTTTCTTTTCATCTCCGAGATGAGTAACCTCATCTTATCATCATTCTTGTTGAAATCTAAGTTTGCCATTTTATAAAATTTTGTCAAAAATAGAAAATTGATATTAGATATGAGTAGTTAGGCAATAGACTTATTTATGGGTACAATATTATAGCTCAATACTAAGGTCTATATTGTGCAGATAATCTATGCTTTCAGGACCCAAATTAAAGAGTAGATCCAAAATAGAAAGGTTAGGAATAAAACCTTGTTTTTCCATAAATACTTGATCGTATATTTCTTGGTTTTTGAGTTTCCAAGTATAATTTCTTAAATCAAAAAAATCACCTTTATGCAAGTATTCAGTTGTATTTTTTATCATATTTTCCTGCTGTAGCATGCTAAGTATTGCATTTTGTAACTTGCTATTGAAGTTTACAAGATATTCTTCTTTTTCTTCAAAAAAAGGTTTTAACTCATCTTTGTAATATTCAAAAAAAGGGGAGGAGTTGTAAGCTGATTCTATCGCATTCCAGTGTTGCTTTTGCCAGTTGTTTCTGTAGGAAATTTTAAGGTTTTCAATAATTGTTTTGCTACTTCCTTTTCTTTGTTTAGGAATGCTAAGGCGTAATTTCCCATTAGCACCATAAATATCACATCTGTTACGGATGCTTTGTTTTATAAAATGTTCGTGAAGTTCAATCCTGCAATTTGGGTCTTGCAATAAAATTGCGTAATAGGAAATAGGGGCTAAGTAAGCAGTTGATAAAAGCGGATTATTTAACACTACTAAACAATCGGTTCCATCTGATTTTATTTAGTCCTTTCGCATTTTTATCCCAACTCATCCAAACAAAAAGAGCTTTACCTACTATATGATTTTCAGGAACAAATCCCCAAAAACGACTATCAGCCGAGTTGTGTCTGTTATCTCCCATCATCCAAAAATAATCCATAGCGAAAGTATAAGTAGTAGCTACTTTATCATTAATATAAATTTCACCCGCTACAACTTCTAATTTATTGTTTTCGTAACGCTCAATGATATCCTTATAAATGGATAAGTTTTCAGTTGTAATACTTACCGTTTCTCCAGCTGCGGGAACAGTGATAGGACCAAAATTATCGACATTCCATTTGAAGTTTTTGTCATGTGGGAAAATATAATCAGCATAAATACCACCTTTTTCATATTGCCTTTTTACAGAAGTAACATTCGTAAAATTTTGTATGGCATCACGGCTTTCATTTGTTAATGTAAGGTTGTATTCGTTTTTATTACGACCATAACCTCCTTCAGTAATATCATATTTTTCATATAATATATTAGGATTTAAGCCGGTCCCTTTTGTGCTAACGTTATAGTGCCATTGCTTTTTCATTCCCTTAGGCTCTTCTTGTGGCGCGTCATTCACCATCAGCTGAGCATCAATGAGTTCAATTTTATCTCCAGGAATTCCTACACACCTTTTTACATAGTTTTCTTTCTTGTCAACTGGTCTTCCTAAAGTTTCGGCAGGCCAATTGAATACTACACAATCATTTCTTTTAATTTCTCCCAAACCTTTCATCCTATGGTAAGGTAATTTTATGGCTTCAGTATACGACTTTCCGTTACCTATTGGCATAGTGTGGTGTACTAAAGGAAATGCAATAGGTGTCATAGGTACTCTTGGGCCATATGCTGTTTTACTTACAAATAAGAAATCACCAATTAGCATGGATTTTTCCATGGATGAAGTAGGAATAGTATACGCTTCAATAAGGAAAGTTCTAAGGATAGTTGCTGCAATTACAGCAAAACCTATAGCATCAATCCAACTTCTTACTTCACTTTTCTTCTTTTTAGGTTTCTTCTTTTTCTTTTTCCAGAATTGCCATGATATTGTTTCCCAAAACAAAATATCACCTACAATTAATGGTGCGAAATAAAGCCATTCTCCTCCTATTGAGTAAACAAAAACACTCCATATAATGGTGGCTATAATAAAAAAGACAACCTTAAATGATGTGCCTAATATTTCTTTCAATTTTTTCATATCCTAATCTAACGTTTTTTTAATTTTTTATTGTGCTAATACATCTTGCATACTAAATATCCCTTGCTTACCAATTATCCACTTGCCTGCAATAAGGGCTCCTATTGCAAAGCCATCACGGTTTTTTGCGCTATGTTTTATTTCTATTTCATCCATTGTACTGCTGTATTTAATGATGTGTGTTCCAGGTACATCTCCAATTCTTTCGGCAGTTATTGGTGTATTGTTTGCTAAAATAGTATCCATTTGTTCTCCTAAAGTTTTAGCAGTTCCACTAGGGGAATCTAATTTTTTAGTATGATGAATTTCATGTAAACTACTTTCATATTTTTGATTTTTCATCAGCTTGGCTAATGTCTTATTGATTTCAAAAAAGATATTCATTCCTAAGCTAAAATTGGAAGCGTATAAAAAAGCTCCTTTTTTTGTATTGCATAAATTTTCAATTTCTTTTAGGTTTTTAAGCCAACCAGTTGTACCTGAAATAACAGGAATACCACTGTTTAATGCATGGCTAATATTTTCAAATGCTGTGGTTGGGGTGCTAAAATCAATGGCTACATCAGCAGTACTTAAGTTTAAGCTAGTGGCTGGTTTTTCTGATGATGAATTGCAGACAATGGTATAACCTCTATCAATGGCTAATTCGCTAATTCGCTTGCCCATTCTTCCATTTCCTAGTATTGCAATCTTCATGGGGCAAATTTATAATTTAATTGATAAGGACAAACCATTTGCATTTTCTTTTGCCATATAGATGGGTTGAAAGTGCAATGAGATATCCTCAGTCACATCATACTCAAATAAATGTGCACTCACTGAAGCATCAACAATATTCAATATATAAGTTAGGGTAAACAGCAAAGCCGAAACTTCACGGTTTCTTCTGTAAAACTCTGTTAAAGTAATTAGGTCGGTATTGCTGTAATCCAAATTATCACTAGTATTGCCATCAATTCTATTCAGGTAAGTGCTTTTGTACAAGTCATAAAAATCATGATTTTCCTTAAAATAATAAGCGGAGGTGATAAGCCCAGCATAGATGATGGGTACTTTCCAATATTTTTTAGTGTACACTTGCCCAGCACCAGGAATAATTGCGGAATACATTCCTGCTCGTTTAGGAATTTTAACTAAGGATTCTTGGGCTTCACACATTCCTGAAAATGTTAAAAATAGGGCAATAAGTATGTGTTTTTTTAGCTGCAATTTATTTATTAATAAATTCAAAAATTTTGGCTAAATCTTCATCATTATTAAAAGGAATAATCAGTTTTCCTTTTCCTTTTTTATTTCTTTTCAATTCTACTTCCTTTTCCAAGTTGCGTGACAAGTCATGCATCATTTTTTGATGCTGAAAAGGCAGGGGTTGAGGTGTGTTTGTCACTTTGTTTTTGGAAGTGCGTTTATAATCATTATCTACAAAATCCTTTACTAGTTGCTCCACTTCACGAACAGAATAACCATTCGCCACAATGTCATGAAATATATTAAGCTGACTCACTTTGTTTTTTACAGTAATTAAGGCTCTGGCATGTCCGGTGCTAATTTTGCCATCACTCAATCCTTTTTGTATTTCTGAAGGGAGTTTCAAAAGGCGTAAAAAGTTGGTTACGGTTGATCTGTTTTTACCTACTCTTTCGCTACACTGTTCTTGGGTAAGTTTTACCTCTTCAATAAGCCTTTGATAGCTTAGTGCAATTTCAATTGGATTAAGGTTTTCTCTTTGAATGTTTTCGACCAAAGCCATTTCTAGCATTTCTTGGTCATTAGCAATACGTACGAAAGCAGGTATTTTATCTAATCCTGCTATTTTTGAAGCTCTAAATCTTCTTTCCCCCGATATAAGTTGGTATTTATTGTCCTTTAGTTTACGAACCGTTATGGGTTGTATAATACCTAACTGCTCAATGGATGAGGCTAGTTCATGTAGTTTTTCTTGCTTAAATTCTGTTCTGGGTTGAAAAGGATTTGTTTCTATTTCAATGAGTAAAATTTCATGTGTTTTTCCTACTATAGAAGTGTTTTCTTGTTTTGCTTGAGCTGTTGTTCCAATGCTAGTATTTCCTAAAATGGCTGATAAACCTCTTCCTAATGATCCTCTTTTTTTTGTCATTTTATTCTGTTTCTACACTAACTGTTTCTAATTTTTTTAATAATTCGTTTGCTAGGTTTAAGTAGTTAATGGCTCCTTTACTTGAAGCGTCATGGATTACAATTGTCTCTCCGTAGGATGGAGATTCGCCAAGGCGAACATTCCTGTGAATTATAGTTTTGAATACCATTTCTTGAAAGTGTGTTTTTACTTCCTCTACCACTTGGTTGGAAAGGCGCAAACGCGTATCGTACATGGTAAGCAGTAGCCCATCAATTATTAAATCAATGTTAAGCCTTTGTTGTACAATTTTAATGGTATTGAGTAATTTCCCCAAACCTTCTAAAGCAAAATATTCGCATTGTATCGGTATAATTACCGAATCGGATGCTGCCAGTGCATTAAGGGTAAGTAATCCTAATGATGGTGCGCAATCAATGATGATAAAATCGTACTCATCACGGATAGGAACCAATACCTTTTTCAATCGATATTCTCTTTCTTCTAGGTCTACTAAGTCCAGTTCGGCACCTACTAAGTCAATATTAGCAGGTAGTAAATCCAGGTTAGGGCTTTTAGTTTCTACTATACATTCTTTGGCTGTAGCTTTCCCTGTTAAACATTCGTATATTCCTTTTTCTATTTCTTTAGGGTTGTGTCCTACTCCCGAGCTAGCATTAGCTTGAGGATCAGCATCAATTAAGAGTACTTTTTTTTCTAGCACTCCTAAACATCCTGCTAAATTCATGGCAGTAGTTGTTTTTCCAACTCCGCCTTTCTGATTTGCAATTGCAATTATTCTTCCCATTTGTAGTCTTGTTTTTACGGCTATAAAAGTAGGATACTAGTGTTTAATATCCATTTGTTTGTTGGGTCTAATTATCAACAAAATAGGAGAGTTGTTAAGAAAAAAGCCCTACCAAACGGTAGGGCTTCTTCTTTAATCTTGTCATAGCGAACCTTTAGGTGTGGCTATCTAT
>JACNFT010000093.1 GCA_014384505.1 Cryomorphaceae bacterium
AATGGATTATTTTGAGGAAATTAAAGGTGAATCAGATTCTTTGGCAGGATTAGTGATTGAATTAGAAGGTAGGATATTAAAGATAGGAGAAAGTTGCAGAATAGCTCCTTACACATTGTTGGTTGAATCGGCTGATGTAAGGCGAATAAAACGTTTAAAAGTTAGTATTGATGAAAAGTAGACTTTTACTTTTCTTATCAGCATTACTTTTATCATGTAATACTGATTATACACCAAAACCTAAAGCGCTTATTAAGCTGGATTTCCCTAAGAAAGAATATGAAAAAATAGAAATTAATTGTCCCTTTGATTTTGAGTTCCCAGTATATAGTCAGTTAAAGAACAAGAATAATGATTGCTTAATAGATATTGTTTTCCCAAACCAAAATGGAGTGTTGTATCTTTCCTATTTCGCATTAGAAAATAATTTGGATGAACATGCTAAGCAATCACAGAAATTGGCATACAAACACAATGTAATAGCTGATGCTATCACTGAACAATTTTATGTTAACGATTCTTTAAAAGTGTATGGTGTGCTTTATGATTATGATGGTGTGTCGGCTACAGCTATTCAGTTTTATCTAACAGATAGTGTTAATCATTTCTTTAGAGGAGCTCTTTACTTTAATACAGAAATAAATGATTCTATCTTACCAATCAACAATTTTCTAAAATATGATATTAAGCATTTGATTGAGACTTTTCACTGGAAAGATAAGTAAGACGAATCACTGACAGTAAAAGTAGAATTGCAATAAATTGATGAGTAGTAGCTACGTGAATTTGTATTCTTAATAGCAAGGTTACAATCCCTAATGAAATTTGCGTAATAACTAACCCAAATACTAGCATTCCAGTAGTTTTTAAGTTAGTATTTTTAGATTTATTATAAATGATGATTGATATTGCAAAAACTACCCAAGCGAATAGCCTATGAAAAGCCTGAATATCAAAGCCGTTGTTGAGTAAGTTAAAATCACTTGCAGTTCTTACGGAATATCCAAAAATACTTTTAAATATACCTCCTTCTAAAGGAAGTAAATAGCCTGCTTTTAAGCCTGCTACAAAAGCACCGTAAATGATTTGAATAACTAATACGCCAATCAGCCACTTGCTGAGTCTATTTATTATTTGGTTTGGCTGTCTTTTTATGTTATTAAAACTTAGGGTAAGCCAATATATATAGCACATGAGGCCAAAAGCTGTTATCAAATGTATCGCTAAGCGATAATGACTTACTGCAGGAATATCAACTAATCCACTTTTCACCATAAACCATCCTAAAAAACCTTGTAAAGCACCAAGCCCAAGTAGGACGATTAATTGTTTTTTTTGAGTATTGCTTAACCATTTTTTTATCCAAAAAATAAGGAAAGGGATTATGAAGGTAAGTCCAATTAACCTGCCGAATAACCTGTGTAAATACTCCCAAAAAAAAATAGCTTTGAATTGGCTTAAACTCATTCCAGTATTTATCTTTTTATATTCAGGAAACTGCTGATATTTAGTAAATGTTTCTTGCCATTGAGTTTCGTTTAAAGGAGGAATTGTCCCTCCAATTAATTTCCATTCTACCATTGAAAGACCTGAATGTGTCAGTCTTGTTATTCCACCAATAATAATCATTAATCCAACTAAAAAAAGACCAAGGTAAAGCCAATAAGTTACTATTCTTTTTTGTGTAGTATTCATGATAGCAAAAATAGCATTTAAAAAATTGAAAATCTATTTGGTTTGAGCATATATTTGCCGCCAAATAAATACTATGGAAAAGTCAATAAAAAATTATCTAACACTTTTGTTTCTTGCAACTGTTTGGGGAAGTTCATTTATTTTGATGAAAAAGGGTTTGTTAGTTTTTAGTGATGTTCAGGTGGCTGCCTTGCGCTTGTTTATTGCTTTCCTTTCTTTAGTTCCATTTTTATTTCAGGCATTCAAAAAAGTTAGTAAGAAACACATTTTCCCTATTGTTGTAATGGCATTTTTTGGGAACGGCATTCCCGCTTTTTTATTTACAAAGGCTCAAACACAATTAGATAGTTCGTTAGTTGGAATTTTGAATTCTTTAGTGCCTCTGTTTACGCTATTGCTAGGCATTTACTTTTTTAAATCTAGGCCTTCAAAGACAAATATTGCAGGTGTTGTGCTGGGGCTTTTTGGGGCAGTTTTCCTTACTTTATTTAGTATGGGAGGTGGCGTTGAGATTAATAATTATGTACTCTTAGTTGTTTTGGCTACTGTGATGTATGCTGTAAGTATTAATGTGATTAAGAAATACCTTCAGGGTATTGATGCGCTTTCAGTTACTGCTTTGGCTTTCTCAATTCTTGGACCACTTTCTGCTTTTTATATTTTTAATACTGATTTCTTAATGCTGGCCAAATCGGATCAAGGGATAGAAGCCTTGCTGTATATTGCTCTTTTGGCAGTTGTTGGTACTTCTTCAGCAGTAGTTATTTTTAATAAACTAATAAGTAGGTCGTCAGCCATTTTTGCTTCCTCTGTTACTTACTTGATTCCTATCATTGCTATTTTGTGGGGTGTGTTTGATGGTGAAAATATTACTATGCATCATATTGTGGCTGTAGCTATTATTCTGTGTGGAGTATATTTGGTGAATAAAAAAAGCCCAATTAAATAACTGGGCTTTTACATCATTTTCTGCTGAAAAAATTATTCGATAATTATTTTCTTTTCTACACTTCCGTTATCATAGATGTAAAATAATGGAGTATTTGTTTGTTTTTCTGTACTCGTTCTGCCTAAAACATCAACAATTTTAATTAGTTTTTTCTTGTTGTTTTTCTGTTCGGAAATCCCAACACTTCCATCACAGTTATTTGTCACCATATTTGACCGATATAAGTTTATAGCGGCAAGCATTCTATCTTTTTGTCCGTTTGTAAATAAGTTCATACACGCATCATTAGTGTAATCCATGTAGTTCATAAACATATCGCCATTTGCATTGGTTGTGCTACAAGCATTCGGGTTTAAGGGAAAGGCAGGACAAGAATAGTTTTCTGTTTCTTGTTTTGGTGTATCAGCAACTTGGTCATTGCCACAGCTTCCCCATGCTCCCCAAACATGATCTAGGTTTAACCAGTGTCCTACTTCATGCGTTACTGTTCTTCCTTTATTGTAAGGAGATTGAAGAGTTCCAGTTCTTCCGAAATACCTATATCCGATAACTAACCCATCCCCATCTCCAACCCAATTACTTGGTGGACTTGCATACCCTAGTAATCCACTTTGGATGTTACAAACCCAAATATTAAGGTAGTCGTCATTTGGCCAATCGTCTGCCCCTCCAGCTGAAGCTGTATGAATATCGCTATCCATTCCAAATTCACCATGAGTAGTTTGTGTTCTTTCAATGCCTGTAGTTGTATTTCCATTAGGGTCGGTTGTTGCTAAGCAGAATTCAATTTCACTATCAGTAGCAATACTAGTCCAAACATTAGGGGTGTTAATTTGATCTACATTAGTTCTTCTAAAATCTTCATTGAGCACATCAATTTGAGAAAGTATTTGTGCATCAGAAATATTTTGTGTATTTGTTTCCCATACAACATGTACTACAACAGGAATAGTGATAATAGTTTTTTCACTATGATTAGGATTGTTTTCAATCCATTTTTCAGTTTGGGCATTTACCTTATCTCTAGCTATTGCATAACTAGGGTTATTATTCATCATATTTTTAGCGTGGGCTTCTGCGCCACATCTTTCTTGAGCAGAAGTTATTAAACTAATCCCAGCTAATAGTATTGTAAAAATTCTTTTCATTTCTTGTTATAGTTTTATGTTGCAAATTTAGGTTTTTATAAGTATTTTTGTTTGTTAAGCGCTTACTAATCTTAGATGTTCAAAAAAGTTAGCATATTTTTTGTTCATTTTCTCAGATTGTGTATTTTTGCAGCCCATATTTAAAAAATAATAATAATGTACGCAATAGTTGAGATAGCAGGGCAACAATTCAAAGTTGAAAAAGATCAGCAGATATTTGTACACAGGTTAGACGCAGAAGAAGGGTCAAAGATTGATTTTGATAAAGTTCTTTTGTTGGATGATGCTGGTACGGTAAATGTTGGCGCCCCAGTTATAACAGGAGCTAAAGTAACTGCAAAAGTACTTGAGCACTTGAAAGGCGATAAAGTAATCGTCTTCAAAAAGAAAAGAAGAAAAGGATATAAAGTTAAAAACGGTCACAGGCAGTATTTAACAAAATTAGAAATCCTTACAATTGATGCTAAAGCTCCGGCTGCCAAAAAAGCGGAACCAAAAAAGGAAGCTATGCCAGCTGCTGAAAAAGCGACAGTAAAGAAAACTGTTGCTAAAAAGCCAGCTGCTAAAAAAGCACCAGCTAAAAAAACTACAGCTAAAAAAGCTGAATAATAAGTAGAAATAAAAACTTAAAGACAATGGCACATAAAAAAGGAGCGGGTAGTTCAAAGAATGGTAGAGAATCGCAAAGTAAACGATTAGGTGTAAAAATCTTTGGTGGTCAAGCCATCATTGCTGGTAACATTATAGTTCGTCAAAGAGGTACAGTACATAATCCAGGAGAAAATGTTGGAATAGGGAAAGACCATACTTTATTTGCATTAACTGACGGTAAAGTAAAATTTACTAAGAAAAGAAATAACAGATCCTATGTTTCTGTTGAAAATGAAGTTGTAAACTAAGGATTGCACTATACTCACAATTAAGAAAAACTTCTGAGCAATCAGGAGTTTTTTTTATTTACATTTGTTTCATTAATAGATAAACTTAAGAATTAAGATGCTACACATTAATAAGATAAGAGAAAACAAGGAGAGTTACATTACATTACTTAGGTTAAAGAACCTGGATGCTACTGATTTGTTTGATGCTGTAATTGCTAAAGATGATGAGCGTAAAGCTACACAACAGCAAGCGGATGAGTTGTTGGCAAAAGGAAATCAGTTAGCTAAGCAGATTGGAGAATTGTATAAAACTGGAAAGGCAGCTGAAGCTAATGTGTTAAAGGGAGAATCGTTAACTTTTAAAGAAAGTTCAAAAGCATTGCAGACTAAGCAAACTGATCTTCAAAAAGAAATTCAGGATATTTTAGTTCAGATACCAAATATCCCACATCCTTCTGTACCTGCAGGGAAATCGGACGCAGATAATATATCATTAAAAGAGGTAGGAGAAATACCAATTTTAATGAAGGGAGCTAAGCCTCATTGGGAATTAACAACTGACTATAATCTGATTGATTTTGAACTTGGAAATAAAATAACAGGGGCAGGTTTTCCTGTTTATATTGATAAAGGAGCAAGGTTGCAAAGAGCTTTAATTGCTTACTTCTTAGATAAAAATACATCCGCAGGATATACTGAGTATCTGCCACCTCATTTAGTGAATGAGGCATCAGGTTTTGGTACTGGTCAATTGCCTGATAAAGAAGGTCAAATGTATCATGCTACTGAGGATAATTTGTATTTAATTCCAACAGCTGAGGTTCCAGTAACTAATTTTTTTCGTGATGTAATTGTGAAGGAATTCCCAATCATGTGTACTGCCTATACTCCTTGTTTTAGACGTGAGGCAGGTTCTTACGGCAAAGAAGTGAGGGGTTTAAATAGATTACATCAATTTGATAAAGTAGAGATTGTTCAAGTTCAACATCCTGATAAATCATACAAAACTTTAGATTTAATGGTGAGCCATGTGGCTAGTATACTTGACGAGTTAGAATTACCGTATAAAATTTTGCAATTGTGTGGTGGTGATTTAAGTTTCACATCAGCACTTACTTTTGATTTTGAAGTGTATTCTGCTGGCCAAGAAAGATGGTTGGAGGTAAGTTCAGTTTCTAATTTTGAAAGCTATCAAGCTAACCGATTAAAATTACGATATAAGGATGAAAATGGTAAAACTCAATTATGCCATACCTTAAACGGAAGTGCATTGGCCTTACCAAGGATTTATGCTGCACTTATTGAAAATAACCAAACTGCTGATGGAATTAAAATTCCAAAAGCATTGCAACCTTACACAGGTTTTGATATTATAAAATAAATGCGTTTACTATTTGTTTTTATGCTAATATCTTTCTTTGCTGTTGCACAACAGGGAGAACAAAAATTGGCCTATCAATACTATGTAAATGGTGAGTATGATAAAGCAATTTCTATTTATCAAGAGCTGAATAAGGAACGATTTTCAGTTGCTTACTATATTCCCTACTTTGGTTCATTACTAAAAACAGAACAATATAAGCAAGCTGAGAAATTAGCAAAAAAAGCGGTTAAAATTTTCCCTAATAGTTTGAACTATCAGTTAGAAGTTGGTATAGTTCAGCAAAAAAGTGGAAATGCTAAAAAGGCAGATCTTACTTTTAAAAAAATATTCGAAAATTTAACAGGCCAGCAATCCCAAGCAATAAATTTAGCCAATACTTTTATGCGATATGACATGTATGGTGATGCTTTACGGGTCTATATATTATCCGAAAAGCTAAATGCTAAATCTAATTTTGGTACGCAAAAGGCAGAGCTATATGCGCATTTAGGTAAAATGGATTTGATGATTGTAGAATACCTAAATGAGTTAAAACGCAACCCACAGCAAAAGTCAATGGTTTTTGCACGAGTGCAATTATTTTTAAATAATGATGGGATTAAAAGTGAGACTAATTATCAGTTAGTAAAAAAACAATTATTACCTTTTGTAAGAGAAGAACAAGATAGAACTGAATTTTCAGAGCTGCTTATTTGGCTCTTTATGCAAAATGCACAATATGAAATGGCATTTAGGCAAGCCATATCATTAGACAAACGCACAGATGCTGATGGTGAAGAAGTTTTTGATTTGGCAGAAATTTTCTTGGATAAAGAATACTATGATTTGGCGATTAAAGCTTATGAATATGTTATTCAAAAGGGTAAGAATAATTTTTTATTTATTGATGCAAATATTAATAAGTTATATACCAAAACTAAAATTTTAAACAGTAAAAATCAAGAGGTTAATAGCTTAGATGATGAATATAAAAACTTAATTAGTGAGTTAGGAGAGAGTAGAAATACTGTATTGTTACTTTCCAACTATGCACATTTCAAAGCTTTTTATTTACATGATTTATTGGCAGCCGAAACTATATTATTAAGCGCTATGGATGTGTCAGGCATTGATAAATATGATTTAGCAGAATGTAAGCTAGAGTATGCTGATGTTCAATTGCTTTTAGGAAACATTTGGGAATCCTTGTTGTATTATTCTCAAGTTGAAAAGGACTTTAAAGAAAATCCTATTGGACATCAGGCAAAATTAAGACGAGCAAAGATTTCTTATTATCAAGGTGATTTTAATTGGGCTCAGGCTCAGTTAGGAACCTTGAAGGCATCTACTTCAAAATTGATAGCTAATGATGCTATGGATTTGTCTTTGTTGATTATTGACAATCTAAATTTAGATACTTCTTCTATTGCTATGCAAACGTTTGCAAATGCTGATTTGCTGTTTTATCAGCAGAAGTATGAAAAGGCAATTGCTAAGTATGATTCAGTGATTACTATTTTCCCTGGTCATACTTTGTCTGATGAAATATACATGCGAAAGGCTGAAATATACATGAAATTGAACAATACGGATATGGTATTGGAAATGTATAATAAGATTGCAACTGATTGGAATTATGATATTTTGGCTGATGATGCGCTTTACAAAATGGCAAAACTATATGATAATACTTTAAGTAATCCTGAAAAAGCTATGGAGCTATACGAGAAGATATTATTGGAACATAACAGCAGTATTTTTGTTGCAGAAGCTAGAAAGCGTTTCAGAATCTTAAGAGGCGATAATTTAAATGAGGAAAAATGATAATTTATAATGTAACCGTTAGTGTAGAAGAAAGTATTAAGCAAGATTGGTTAATATGGATGCAAGATGTGCATATTCCTGAGGTAATGGCTACTGGTGTTTTTTTAAAATCACAGATAAATAGAGTGATAGTACAGGGGGATAGTGACAATACTTTTGCTATTGCATATACATGTGAAAGCATGAAGGATTTGCATCTATATCAAGTAAAATTTGCTGCTGAATTACAGCAAAAACATGTGGCTCGCTATGGTGAAAAAGCAGTTGCTTTCCGTACTTTAATGGAGGTTATTCAAGAATTTTAACAAGTAATTTTTTCTGTTTTGAAGAAAGTTATTAAAGCATATTTACAATTAGAAGAACATGTTCTTTTAATGATAAAAGCTGAGTTTTTTGTTCAGTTGATTGGGGCAGCTTTCTTTCTGATTTTAAATATCTATTTGGCAAAGCAAGGCTTTTCTGATCCTGAGATAGCCAATTTTATCTCTTATCGTTTTCTGGCAGTTATGTTGCTGGCTTTTCCTTTGGGTTTTTACATTAAGGGAAAACCGCTCAAGCCCTTTTTTATCATGGGCAGCTTAGGTGTGCCTATGGTTGCTATTGCATTAGTTTTGGTAATTCAGTATGGTTTGTATCAGTACTTGCCTGCATTATTTATTTTGTGGGGGATTGTTTTTACCTTGTTTCAAGTAAGTTCTTTGCCTTATGTAATGCGAAATACTTCAGTTGAAAATCAATCACATGCTATATCATTGAATTATGCGACCCATAGTTTTGGCACGATATTAAGTGGAATAATCATCTTTGGCTTTGGACAGTTTATGAAGAAAATGGATGAAGGAATTATTTTATTATTCATTGCTGTACTTGGTTTTTTTGGGGTGTATTATTTGCTAAAAATGAAGGTGGATGTAGTAGTGCCAGCAAAGAAGGGATTGCAATGGAAATCCTATGATTGGGGCTTGTTGCTTAAGGCAATTATCCCAACTATTATTATTGCTATTGGGGCAGGCCTAACTATCCCATTCATCAATTTATTTCTCTTTCATAATTTTCAAATAGATTCCACAGGCTTTGCGGTTATTGGTGGTGTGGCTAGTGTGTTGGTTGCTATTTTGGCTCTGCTTGTCCCTAATGTGAAAAATAAATTGGGGTTCAAAAAAGGAATAACCTATACGCAAACTACTGCTGTTATTGCTTTGGTTGCTTTGGCTACAACTGAGTTTTTTGTAGGTTATTGGTGGGCTTTGCCAGTAGCTGTTTTGTGCTTTTGGGTGCGTACTCCACTTATGAATATGGCTGCACCTATGACTTCCGAACTTACTATGAATTATGTAGGAAAGAAAAACCAAGAAATGCTGAGTGCAATTATGGCAGCAATATGGAGTGGAAGTTGGTTTTTCAGTTCCCAAATATTCCGATACTTAAAAGCTGAAGGCTTACCTTATGCGTATATATTTTACATAACAGCTGTCTTGTATGGTTTTGGGGTATTTATGTACTACCTCTTGGTGTTGGATTATGAGAGAAGAAGTTAGGCTGAAAGAAATTATTTTAGCACATGGTTTTAACTTTTTCCTTAAGTTTGCCAAAAAATATATATTATGGAAACTTATAAGTGTAGTAAATGCGGTATGTCTGTTAATGCAACTTGCGGTAAGTGTGATGCCCCATTAGTTAATGATGTACTCAAGTTAGATGATGGGAGAGAGGTGCAGATTTCAAAATGCCCAAATGGACATGGAAAAATCAAATCTCCTTTATGTTGTGGAGAAGATATGAGTTGTGCTATATAGGGACCCCTTAAAAAAATAGGAGAAAAAAATTGCTCCATTCTTTTTTATGCTGAGCCTATTGTAGGTGTGGATTATGTTCCTTCTCATATCCTATTGTAGTACTTGGTCCGTGCCCGCAAAACACCTTTGTTTCATTATCTAGGGTAAATAATTTACTTGTAATGCTGTTAATAAGTGCATTATGATCTCCTCCTGGCAAATCGGTACGACCTATACTTCTTCGAAAAAGAACATCTCCAGCAATTATTAAGTTATTTTCTTGGCTATGCAAACAAATATGTCCTGGTGCATGTCCTGGGGTAAATAGTATATTGAAACTACTATCTCCAAAATTTAGGGTATCTCCTTGAGCCAAAAAATGTTTTGGGGAAGGTGATCCTTCATAATCCTCTAGGCCATATATTTTACTAATGCTTCCTGCATTTTCAAGCAATGGCAAGTCTTCTTTATGCATATAGAGTTCTAAATCCCAGAGTTCACTTGCGAACTTGTTTCCAAGCACATGGTCAATATGACAATGGGTGTTAATTAGCTTTACGGGTTTTAATCCTTCAATAGTAATGAATCTTCTTAATTCATCTCTCTCTTTGTCTGTATAGCAACCTGGGTCAATTATTACACATTCCTTAGTATCGTCATACACTACAAAGGTATTTTCTTGAAAAGGATTGAAGGTAAAGGATTTAACTTTCATTGCTATTGTTTTTAGTTTTTTAATGTCTTTCTTCTGGCAAAGATATGTTAATTAGTGTGTTAAAACTATCCGTTTT
>JACNFT010000087.1 GCA_014384505.1 Cryomorphaceae bacterium
TAACCAGGAGTACCCCCAGCAGATGAACCAACTAATTCACCCGAACTACCACCATGACAAACAGTAACCAATGAAGAAGCTAAAGCCTGTAAAGGATAACCAGGAGCTGAAATAGTTACTGGAACATCTAACAAACAACCTGAAGAGTTATCAGTTACAGTAATTATATGAGAACCAGCACTTACATTATTAAAAAAAGTATCTAAAGGATGAGCATTAAGATTTAAAACGCCATCTAAATAAAAATCATAAGACAAAACATTTATATAATTCTCAACTGAGACTTGAATCGAACCATCTGTATCATCCCAACAGTTTACATTAGAATGTGATATTGAAAAATAAATTGGAGAAATTGTATCGGAAGTTAACGCTTCCACACACACTGAAGCAGTTGTGATATAAAAAAATTGAGTCCCAAAAGGAAGTAAAGAAGCATCATGAGAATAAGTAGTAAGAGGGTAATTTACCTCTGATATATTAAAATAAGGGCCTCCAATATTTGATGAAGCCATAATCTGATAATTCGTAACAGCACTTGCTCCAAAAGGATGTTCCCAATCAAAATAAAATGCTCCATCACTTTCCACAACACAATTTAATGAAGTTGGGGGTAAAGAATCTGATGATCCAGACAAAACCTCTAAAGTATCTGAAAATATAGTACATCCAGCAATAGTAGCTGCCACTATATAAACACCTGCGTTAACTTCAACAAAAGAATCTGTACTAAATACAACTGAAGTAGAATCAAACCACTCATAAGTTGCTCCTAATCCAGCATCTGCAGTAAGAATAATCTCTTCACTACAGTCAATTAACATAATAACTGAATCAATTCCTAAATTATCCACAACAGATAAAGTAGGAGAAAAGAAACTACCTGCCTCCAAAAATATACCTGAATCCCAAGATCCATCAACAGCATCTGCTACAACTAATTTAATATGATATGTATCACCACAGTTTACAGCTGCAATAGCTGTTAAAGGTGTGGTAAATCCATCAAACTGAATTACTGTAACATCTGAATTTTGTGGTGCTGTAAAACCATCTCCATTATCCACATAATAAGCTGAATTAATTACATCATTTATATTGTTAATCGTAACTGGAGTATTTGCTGTACCAGGAACTATAGCTAAATTCTGATTAACATAAGTCCCTCCTGCTGGATTAGGCCCTGAAAGAAAAAACCCAAAAGCATCATTATAACTATTAACAAATTCCAAATACTCTTCTGAACCAAAAACATACTTAAAACTAATTGTATCTGAAGTTGGTATAAAATCAAACTCTAATACTGCAGCATCATTAGTAAGATCAGGAGCAATAACTAAATCAAGAGTAGGATCACCAGGTAATAAGAAATCTGTTGATGTACTTCCACTCGCATTAGGACCAACCAAATCAAGTACATTACCCGAACTTAAAACAATTCCACTATCAATGCCTAAATTTGAATTTACACCATTAAAAAAGCCGATTTGATTAGGATCTCCAATAAAAGAATGATTTGACACAATAATACCACCACCTAGCAACACATTATCAATAAGATAAGTCGCTGTATTATAAGGAGGATTATTATCAATAACAATCTGAGATTGGGCATTAAAAACCAACAATGCACCGAGTAAAAATAATAGTTTTTTCATAATCTTACAAAAATACAAAAAAATAAAGAATTCCAAACAAAAACAAATCAGAAATTTACTGCTAATAAATTTTAAACAAACAGCTCAATACAAAAATGATAGAAGCACTAATTGAACTAATTTAGTCCACTAAATAAATTTTTTTTAACTCTATTTTCAAAATTTAAAACCTATAAATTTTACATATTCTGTATGTAAGAAAAATCAATTTTCTTAAAGGGAATTATCTAACATAATAAATAACTAATGCTAAAGTGAAATGAAAATTAATATAAAAACATCAAATTTATTAGCTAATTCAAGTTTATAACAAGAAACTAGTTATTGTAAAAAAAATTCAAACAACCAGTATTCAGCTTAGGAATAACCGTACTTTTGAAGTCCAAAAAAAATCCATGGAAGACTATTTACAGAAATTAAATCCAGAGCAAAAATTAGCTGCACAACACATAAAAGGACCCTTAATGGTAATTGCCGGAGCGGGATCAGGAAAAACAAGAGTCCTTACTTACCGAATTGTACATTTACTGAAAACAGGAGTAAATCCACACAATATTTTATCCCTAACCTTTACCAACAAAGCATCCAAAGAGATGCGAAACAGAATAGAAACAATTGTTGGACAAAGCAATGCAAGGAGCCTTTGGATGGGAACTTTCCACTCAGTATTTTCAAAAATATTACGTTTTGAAGCTGAAAAATTAAACTACCCTTCCAATTTTACAATTTATGATACTGACGATTCCAAAAGTTTAGTAAGAAGCATTATAAAAGAACTTAATTTAGATAAAGAAATTTATAAAGTTGGTGTAATCCGAAATAGAATATCTTCTTTAAAAAACAACTTTATTACTCCAGCAGGATACTCTAATAAATCAGAATTAGTACAAACTGATAAAATTGCAAAGCGAACAGAATTTGGAAGAATTTACCAAATGTATGTCCAGAGATGTGAAAAAGCATCTGCTATGGATTTTGATGATTTACTATTAAAAACTTATCAATTACTGGACAACCATCCGGATGTACTTTTAAAATATCAAGAGAAATTTAAATACATTTTAATTGACGAGTATCAAGACACTAATCACATTCAATACCTGATCATTAAAAAACTTGCAGCTCTTAACGAAAACATCTGTATTGTCGGTGATGACGCACAAAGTATTTATGCTTTTAGAGGAGCAAATATTCAGAACATCCTTAACTTTAAATTAGATTATCCTGACTACAAAACCTATAAGTTAGAACAGAATTACCGCTCTACTTCTACAATTGTTGAGGCGGCTAATAGCATCATAAAAAATAATGAAAAGCAACTGGAGAAAAATATCTGGACTAACAACAGTAAAGGAGACAAAATAATTGTTTGCAAAACAGGTTCGGACAATGATGAAGGAAGATTGGTTGCAAACACAATTGGTGATATTGAATTGCGCGAACAAGCCCAGCATAAAGAATTTGCAATTTTATACAGAACAAACGCTCAATCTAGGGCTTTTGAAGAATCATTACGGAAAAGAAACATAGCATACAAAATTTATGGAGGACTTTCATTTTATCAAAGAAAGGAAATAAAAGATTTACTAGCTTATTATCGCTTAGCAATTAACCCTAATGATGAAGAGGCTTTTAAGCGAATTATAAATTACCCAACAAGAGGTATTGGCGCTACAACCATTCAAAGACTTAATGTTTTTGCAAACGAACATGACAAAAGTATTTGGGAGGTCATCAATCTTTTAGATGAGATTGAAATTAACATCAATAAAGGCACGCAAATTAAGTTGAAAGAATTTGCGCTTATGATTAATAGTTTTATCATAAACACCAGAAAAAAAGAAGCTTATATTGTTGCGGAGGAAATTGCAAAACAAACCGGATTATTTAACGATTTATACACAGATAAATCCCCTGAAGGAGTTAGTAGATTTGAGAACATTCAGGAACTGCTAAATGGTATAAAAGATTTTAGTGAAACGGCTGAAAAGGGAGTTAATAAATTACCTGATTTCATGGAGGATGTCGCCTTACTAACTGACCAAGACAAAGAAACTGAGGAAGACTTTAATAAAGTGACTTTAATGACTGTGCATGCGGCAAAAGGATTAGAATTTCCCTATGTATTTGTCGTTGGGCTAGAAGAAAATCTTTTTCCAAGTATGATGAGTGGTGAAAGTCAGGAGAATTTAGAAGAAGAAAGGCGTCTCTTTTATGTTGCTATAACAAGAGCCGAGAAAAGATTATTCTTATCATTTGCCTCCTCTCGTTTTAAGTGGGGACAATATACGGATTGTGAACCAAGTCGATTTATTAGCGAACTGGACCAAAGTTTTTTGGAAAAACATGAAATCACACCAAAAAATAAGAACGACTTTAGTCCCTATAAAATTTATGCTAAAACTAAGTTTAAGAAAAAAGAATACTCTGCAGCTACCAAAAAATTTATCCCACCAAAAAACTTAACGAATATCAATAGAGCTAAGGATGTTAGCATTAACGAAAGCGACCTTAGTAAAATACAAACTGGAATGAAAGTGAAACACGCCCGATTTGGAGAGGGAAAAGTATTGACTATCTCAGGAGATGGGGCTGACAAAAAAGCAGGAGTATTTTTTAGTGGCATTGGTTTAAAACAATTACTTTTAAAATTCGCTAAGTTGGAACTATTAAAATAATCATTATATTTGAAAACTATTATGACACGAACTTCACTTATTTTCTTCCTCTTACTTCCCTTTTGTATTTATAGCCAAAACTATAAAACAGAAATTGATAGTTTAAATTCAAAAGCAAGCCAATACATCCATATTGATTTAGATTCTTCCTATATTTTTGCTGAAGAAGCAATTCAAAAATCAAAAGATGCTGAATATAAACAAGGAGAAATGGAAGGTCAATATCAAAAAGGAAGAGTTTTGTTCGACCAAGCAAGACGAATACTGTCTTTACAAGCAGCAGAACAGTCACTAGCTATTGCTGAAAAGACAAACAACTATAAAGGGAAAAAAAATGCACTCAACCTTATTGTAAAAATTCAGAATCATGCCAAGCAATATGATGAAGGAATCAAATCAGCAAGAAAAAATTTAAAGCTAGCTACAGCAGTAAATGATTCTACTGAGATGGCTTTAATGACTAATTTTTTGGGGATTTTCAAGAATAAATTAGGCGAAAAAGATTCTGCATTTTATTTTACAATACAATCCATTAAAATTAACAAAAATCTTAAGGCACAAAAAGCTTTAGCCTACAACTATAATTCTTTAGGAATTCATCATTATGAAAATAGAAATTTAGATTCTTCTTTCTTCTATTTCAGAACAGCTTTAAAAATTAGGACTGATTTAAAACTACCAAATCAATCAATAGAAGCTTACAACAATCTAGGATATGTTTTCTTATTAGAAAAAATGCCTGATTCTGCAATTGTCTATTTTCAAGAATGCATACGAGTATGCCTAGAATATGGAAAAAAAAGTAACCTAGCAATTGCTTATAAAAATATTTCTGAAGCCTATGAATTAGTCAACAATCATAAACTAGCATTAGCTGCTCTAAAAAAAGCTATCCCAATTAATGATAGTTTAATGAATATTAAACAAACAGAATTACTAATAACCGCTCAAAAACAAAAAAATAAAGAACTATCAATACAGCACGACAAAGATGAAGAGCATAAAAAAAACCAACTAATTTTAATTATCATATTAATTGTTACATTAATTATTGCGTTATTAGCATCTCATATATCACATAAAAGAAGGATTGAAAATGCACTCCTTTTGCAAAAAAATAAAGCTTCAACAGCAATTACTGAAGAATATGAAAAAATGGATAATTGGATTGCCAATGAGTTACATGATGATATTGGTGGGTCAATTGCTGCTATAAGACTTAATATGTTACACACTTTAGAGGAAATTACAAATGCGTATGAAGAAAGGATTAGGTTAGGGAAATCAACATTCGAAATTCCTATCTCAAAATTAGAACAGCTAGTACATTCAAGAACTTTGGAGATATCAAACCTTGAAGCAGTTAATCAAAATATACGCAAGTTATCTCATGCTCTGGGTCCTGTCATATTCCAAGGACAGAGTTTTATAAGTTTAATAGAGAATAACATTTCTGAGATGTTTCCCAGAGATTATAAAATTACCATTCACTGTTTACCTGAAGATGAGCTAAATGAAATAGAAGAAAATCTAAAATTTAATATTTACCGAATTTTACAAAACCTTAGTGCTAACATAGTAAAACATGCTAATTCAACACAGGCAAATATCCAAGTTATAGGCCATAAAGATCATCTGAATATTATTGTAGAGGACAATGGTATTGGTTTTGATAAAGAAAAAGAAAAAACTGGAATAGGATTACATCAAATAAAGCAGAGACTGTTATTATTTAATGGGAAAATAGAAATAGATTCTAAAGAAGGAAATGGAACTACAATTATTATAAATATCCCTTACGAAAAAGCATGAGTATAATTGCTGAAAAAAAAGTCATCATTATTGATGATCATAAACTATTCACTGACGGACTTTCTTCAATTTTAGAAAGTATTGGACTAAGGGTTATGTCAACTTTTCAGAATGGTAAAGAAGCTGTTCTTTATTTACAGAACAATGAAATTGATATTATTTTTTCCGACATCAATATGCCAGAGATGGATGGATTAAAACTGTGCAAAAGATTAAAAAGAGATAAAGTTAAAGCTAAGATAATCATACTAAGCATGTATGAAGATCCTAACATTATAAAAGAAGCTTTTAACTGTGGAGCAAGTGCCTACCTAAGTAAAAACACTGAGAAAAAAGAGATTATTAAAGCAATAAAAAAAAGTCTTAACAACAAAAAATATGTAAACAAACGATTGCTAAAAAAGAAGGATAGAGAAGAAGAAGAAGAAGAAGATACATTTTCACTTAAATACAAATTAACTCTTAGAGAAAGAGAGATATTACAGCTACTGCTAGATGAAGAAAACAATAGACAGATAGGAGAAATCCTAAATATTAGTATCCGAACAATTGAAACTCATAGAAGAAATATAATGCTAAAGCTTGACGTGAAAAATAATATCGGACTTATCAAGAAAGCGCTAAGCTATCAGCTCTTTTCAAAGGAGAGTTAATAATCAAAATTATAAAAGCATTAATAAATATGAATGTAGAAAAGCATAATTTTGATAAAAGGAAAACAATCAATATTATAATTGCTGATGACCACACAATTTTCTTGGAAGGGATAAAAGTACTTATTAGCAGTAAATATATTAATGTCGTAGCTAATTGTAAAAACGGACAAGAAGTTTTAGATTTTCTAAAAGAACAAGAAGTTGACTTAGTGATATCAGACATTAACATGCCAGTAATTGACGGAATTACATTAGTAAAAAAAATAACAAAACTATATCCAAAGACTAAAACAATGATGCTCAGTATGTATGAAGAAAGACACATCATTAATAAGGCAATAAAAGCAGGAGCTAACGGATACATGAGTAAAAATGCAGGGAAAAAGGATATACTTAATGCTATTGAAAACTGCATGAAAGGCGAAAAAGTAACCTTTAAAAGACAGAGTGCATTCACTCAAAAGAGCATCCAAAATACTAACAAATCAATAAAAGAAATTTCTTTAACCAATAGAGAAAGGCAGATACTCAAACTAATCACTCAGGAAGCAACTAACACCGATATTTCTTTATCCTTAAACATAAGTAAGCGTACTGTTGAAGCACATAAAAAGAATATATTTTTGAAATTAGGTGCAAAAAACACAATCGGATTAATAAAAATAGCCTTAAAAAGCAAACTTCTAAAAATTTAAAAATTTATATTTATTGTAAATTTTCACATAATAATCTAATTTAAAACTGTTTACAAGAAAATACAATACGTTTTTTACTTAGTGGTAATTACGTGTAGGTTAAACTTTAAACACTCCCTATACTTGTAATATGATTTTTAAAATGATAATCGTATTAGGGGTAGCATCATTATTTTTACCCTCAACAGCAACAAAGTCTAAATCTTAATGGCTAAAGCAGAAATTTCTTATTTAGTTATTTTGATTATTCTTATTTGTTTTTCACTTGCAATAGTGATGTTAATGTAGACTTTTCGCTCAGCAAAATCTTAACCAACAAGTTTAGATTTCTGGGGTTATTAGGGGGTGGTTTCATAAGAGTTTCCACCCTCTTTTTTCAACCTATATATTTCCTAAATACTTCTTGCAATTATTTTCATCAATCTTTAACTGACTTTGCAAATCTTCTAAAGAATCAAACTGTTTTTCATCTCTAATTCGTTTTAAAAACTCAACTTTTATCTCGGAATCATAAACATCAGCTGAAAAATCAAAAATATGTACTTCTACTGAATGTTTTCCCTCATTCAGAGTTGGTTTTTTTCCAATATTTAACATGCCAAAATATTGCTTACTTTCCAATATCACACTTACAACATACACCCCATCACCAGGCAATAATTTCCATTTATTTTCAATCAGAATATTAGCAGTTGGATAAGTAAGTGTTCTACCAATTTTATTCCCTTTTACTACAACTCCATTAATTGGATAGTTATATCCCAAATAAGTATTGGCCCTTTCTATATTTCCAGCAGACAACAACTTCCTTATTTTTGTCGAACTAACAGTAACCTCCCCCTCATCTTGTGGTGGAATTTGTTCCAATTTAAAATTATATAATTCCGAAAGCTCTATCAATTCATCATAAGACCCCTCTCTGTTTCTTCCAAAATGATGATCGTAGCCAACAACCATATGTTTCATTTTCAATTTATTTACTAATAAATCTCTGATAAAATTAACTGATTTTGTTCTTGAAAAATCTTTTGTAAACTCATGAATAACAAAATGCTGTATTCCTGAGTTTTCTAATTCTTTTATTTTTTCCTCAATCGTATTTAGCAATTTCAGTTTCTGGTCCTCTGGCTGCAAAACATGCCTTGGATGAGGATAAAAAGTAAGCAAAACACTTTCGCCATCTTCCTTTTCAGCAATTTCATTCATGCGTTTTAACACATATTTATGCCCTTTATGTACACCATCAAAAGTACCTAAAGTTAATACTGACTTAATATCTGATGGAAACTGATCTATTGAATGATAAACTTTCACTTATTTTTGAGTTTTAGGTATGTTGAAAAAGTGTTCAAAATTAACAATTAATTTAAACCGATTAATATTAGCACAATACAATTTAAAAATAGTAAATTTGCAGCCGATTTAAATTAAGTATTTTAACGACTTTAAAAGATATAAAAATGTCAACAAACACCGGAAAAGTATCACAAATTATTGGGCCTGTAATTGATGTTTCATTTGAAAATAATGAAGCAGGATTACCTAACATCTATGATTCATTAGAAATTACAAGAGCTAATGGAACAAAATTAGTATTAGAGTGTCAACAACATATTGGTGAAGATACAGTAAGAGCAATTGCTATGGAAACTACTGATGGCATTAGTAGAGGAACTACAGTAGTTGCAACTGGATCACCTATTAAAATGCCTATTGGAGAACACATTAAAGGTAGAGTTTTTAATGTAATTGGAGATGCTATTGATGGAATGGAAAACTTAGACCGTACTAACGGATTACCAATTCACAGAGACCCACCTAGATTTCAGGATTTATCAACTGCAACTGAGGTCTTATTTACGGGTATTAAAGTTATTGACTTAATTGAACCTTATGCAAAGGGAGGTAAAATTGGTTTATTTGGAGGGGCTGGTGTTGGGAAAACAGTTTTAATCCAAGAGTTAATTAATAATATAGCAAAAGGACACGGTGGACTTTCAGTATTTGCTGGTGTAGGTGAAAGAACTCGTGAAGGAAATGATTTATTAAGAGAAATGTTGGAATCAGGAATCATTAATTATGGTGAAGATTTTAACAAATCAATGGAAGAAGGAGGATGGGATTTATCGAAAGTTGATAAATCAAAATTAGGAGATTCAAAAGCAACATTTGTTTTTGGACAAATGAACGAACCACCTGGAGCAAGAGCAAGAGTTGCACTTTCAGGACTTACTATTGCTGAATATTTTAGAGATGGTGAAGGAGATGGAAAAGGGAAAGATGTTTTATTCTTTGTAGATAATATTTTCCGTTTTACTCAAGCAGGATCTGAGGTTTCTGCATTGCTAGGCCGTATGCCATCAGCAGTAGGTTACCAACCAACATTAGCAACTGAAATGGGAACAATGCAAGAACGTATTACTTCTACTAAAAACGGATCTATTACTTCTGTACAGGCAGTATATGTACCTGCTGATGATTTAACTGACCCTGCTCCTGCTACAACATTTGCTCACTTGGATGCAACCACTGTACTTTCGAGAAAAATTGCTGAATTAGGAATTTATCCTGCAGTTGATCCATTGGATTCAACTTCAAGAATTTTATCTCCTGAAATAGTTGGTAACGAGCATTATAAATGTGCACAGGACGTAAAAGAGTTATTACAGAGATATAAAGAATTACAAGATATTATTGCAATTTTAG
>JACNFT010000088.1 GCA_014384505.1 Cryomorphaceae bacterium
AGTAAAATACAGCTTTTAAAGTTATTAATTCGAATCATGTTAAATATATCTTCAATTTTAGGCTGCAAATTTATATTTTACAACTTAAAGAAACCTAACGAATATCAACTATTCTATTAATTTATATTTATTCTAAATAAAGGTTTTATAATCTAGTAAAAAAAGAAAATAATGTAGGATTTATAAGGAAGAAATTTCAACGACCTCTTTAACTTCAGGAACAGCATGCTTAATTGCAACTTCAACTCCATTTTTTAAGGTCATCATACTAATATTGCAACTACTACAAGCACCTACTAATTTCACCTTCACTACCCACTTATCAGTAAGTTCAATGAAATTAATATCTCCACCATCATCCTGCAAGAAAGGTCTAATTTCCTGTAGGGCAACTTCAATTTTATCGAGTATTATTTTATCTGTTATTATGCCCATAATTATTATGTTGAACAGCCTTTACTATGAGTAGTTTGAACTGCAGAAGTTGGAGGTAAAGCTACATTTCTTTTTTCAATTGAAGCTACTACATTTTTAGCCATATTCAAAAGTTCAATAGCAATAGCAGTTGCCCCTTGCAAAATAGCTGGCCTACCAGCGTCAGCCGCTTCTCTTATCGATTGTACAATTGGAATTTCAGCTAACAAATCAATATCCATTTGCTCAGCTAGGCCTTTTGCTCCTTCTTTTCCAAAGATGTAATATTTATTATCTGGTAACTCTTCAGGAGTGAAATAAGACATATTTTCTATCATCCCTAAAACAGGAACATCTATGCTATCCATACGGAACATATTCACTCCCTTTTGAGCATCAGCTAAAGCAATATGTTGAGGTGTACTTACCACCACAGCACCCGTTAAAGGAATAGATTGTACGAGTGATAAATGAATGTCACCTGTACCTGGAGGCAAGTCAACCACTAAGTAATCAAGCTCTCCCCAATGTGTATCCCACAATAACTGATTTAAAGCCTTGGAAGCCATAGGCCCTCTCCAAACTACAGCTTGCTGGCTTTGAGCAAAAAAACCAATGGAAAGCAACTTTACACCATAACTTTCTAAAGGTTTAATTTTTGACTTTCCATCAACATTGACGGTAGTTGGTGTTTCTCCTTCCAAGCCAAACATAATGGGCATGGATGGGCCGTAAATATCGGCATCAATCACTCCAACTTTATAACCTAAGTCAGACAAACCGACTGCCAAGTTAGCGGCAATGGTTGATTTTCCAACCCCACCTTTACCAGATGAAACTGCAATTATATTTTTAACTCCTGGAATAGGATTACCTTTTATCTTGTTTTCCTTTTCCTTTACAGGTGCATTTACAATAAGATTTACTTTAACTTTTGATTTTTCATAAGCATGATCATGAATTGCTTTCAAACAATCTACCTCAACCTTTTTCTTATACTGTAAAGTAGGATTCTTAATTTCTACATCAAGTTCGACATCTGAACCAAATAGTTGTATGTTTTTAATTGCACCACTATCTACAATATTTTGATCCTCATTAGGCAAAGTAATGTGCTGCAATGCTGAAATAACAACTTCCTTAGTTAACTTCATTTTCAAATTAATAAGTTATTTTAATTTGTTTTAGATCCTTTATTATCACCATCAATCCAGTAGTGATCTTTAACTTGACCTAAGTATTTGAAACCACGATCCTTATATTGTATCTCAGCTTCCTTAATTTGCTCATACGTTTCTCGCATTAATCTAATTGCTTTACTTGTATTGTTTAAAGTAATTGACATGTAATATCCATCCTTAAGTCTCTTTGGGATTTTAGAGGGTCTTCCGCTTTTTTTCATAGGGCAAACCTACAGAAAATTTATCAAAAAAATAAGAAAAAAAAGTCAGGTTATACGCATTAAAAACTATACTCGAATTACATGATTAAAGAAAGCTATAATATGTAGGTTTTCAACACTAATTAATTATCTATGAGAAAGACTTTTTTTATGAGTAAGCTCTAAATACTACTTGGCTCCCACAAATATTTTTCTAAATCAATAATTTGGTTGTTTTTAATAACGAGCCCTTCATTTTCCAATAATTGTTGCATAAGGGTAATCCCCTCAAAATGTATTTTCCCTGTTAGTAGTCCTTTTTGATTTACCACCCTGTGTGCGGGTACATCATTTGGGCATTTATTTAAAGCCCAACCTACCATTCTGGCTGACTTGGCACTACCTAAATATTTTCCTATCGTTCCATAAGTACTTACTTTTCCTTCAGGGATTTGGCGAACAATAGCATGTACTTTATGGTAGAAATTGTCTTCCACTAGTATTTCAACCTAAACCTCAAATATGTAATTGGCAAACCTCTATCCAAATAAATTTGTTCGTAATGGGTTTTAATTTCCATGTGCTCACGCTTAACAGGGGAAGTATACAGATCATGTGTACTATCCTCCAAAATATGATTTTCTCCCGTTATAACGCCTAAGGTAAAGCCATGTAAAAATTGACTGTCTGTCTTTAGATGTATGACTCCATCTTTCTTTAGAATGTTATTATACCTTTTTAAAAAATCAGGGTGAGTTAAGCGTTTTACCCCCCTTCTTTTTTTAAGCTGAGGATCAGGAAAAGTAATCCAAATTTCATCCACCTCATGTTGTGAAAAACAAGTTTCTATCCAATCAATACGGATACGCAAAAACCCAACATTCTTCAATTCTTTAGCCAAAGCATCAGTTGCTCCTTGCCAAATTCTAGCTCCCTTTATATCTACTCCTAAAAAATTCTTCTCAGGAAATTTCTCTGCCAATCCTACACTATATTCTCCCATTCCACAACCCAACTCCAACACCAAAGGATTATCATTCTTAAAAAAATCTTGTTTCCACTTTCCTTTTAAATGAAAACCTTCTTTCATTTCCTTCAATGTAGGCTCCTCAACATGAGGATAACCCTTCATCTGCCCGAACTTTTTTAACTTATTTTTTGCCAAAATTATTATTTTGATGCAAAAATACTTTGTTTTAAGTATTTTCGGCCTGTGAAAGCAAAAAAACGAATCTTAGTCGCTCCACTAGATTGGGGAATAGGACATGCCACAAGGTGTATTCCCATAATTAAAGCCTTAATAAAGCATAATTATGAAGTAATACTTGCTGCTGACTCACGCCCATTACATTTATTAAGCAATGAGTTTCCCAACTTGGAAATCATTCGGTTTGGAGGTTATAATATAAAGTATGCAAAGTATTTACCTATGAGTATCAGCATGCTTTTACAAGCTCCAAAACTATTGCTAAAAATTAAAAAAGAAAATAGCCTACTCACAGAAATAATTAAAGATTATAATATTGATGGTGTAATTTCGGACAATCGTTTTGGTCTGTATTCAAAAAAGGTACCTTGTGTTTTCATTACCCATCAGTTAGAAATAAAAACACCTTATTTTACTGAAAGTATACGAAATTTCAATTACCAATATATCAATAAATTTGATGCTTGTTGGGTGATGGATGATGAAAAAATTAATTTGGCAGGAACCTTATCTAAACCAAATTCTCTACCAAATAATACTCACTATATAGGAATCCAATCACGTTTTGAAAAACAAGAAATAAAGAACAAATATGATTTTCTTGCAATCGTTTCAGGGCCAGAACCTCAAAGAACTATTTTAGAAAAAGGTCTTATAAGAGCTTTAAAAGACAGAAAAGAAAAATCCTTAATTGTTTTAGGGAAACCAGAACTCAACACAAGTAATCAAATAGGAAGCCTAACAATAAAATCTCACTTAGATGCAAAGGATTTAAATACTGCCATTAGCCAGTCCGAACTTATTATTTGTAGGTCAGGCTATTCTACCGTTATGGATTTAGCAAAACTGGGGAAAAAGGCAATATTTATTCCCACCCCAGGCCAAACAGAACAAGAATATCTAGCTAATAATTTTAAAGATTTAGGCATTTGTTATACTCAAAAGCAAAGTGACTTCAATTTTGAAATAGCAGTAGAAGAAAGTAAAAATTACACAGGATTTAATACAGAAATAAATTCAAAAACTGATTGGGCTTCTTTATTTCGCCTTTTTGAGGGTAAATGAGAAAGTAGACCCTTCTCCAAACGTACTTCTTATATTCAAAGTCTGTTGATGCGATTCAATGATATGCTTTACAATAGATAAACCTAAACCTGTACCTCCTTTTTCTCGAGACCGACTACCATCCACTCTGTAAAATCGTTCGCATAAGCGGGCTAAATGCGGCTCTTCAATTCCTATTCCATCATCAGAAACCTCAACAAGGACCACATCATTCATATCAAAGAAACACACTTTTGTTAAACCGTTTTTACTTCCATATTTTATTGAGTTCACAAGAAGATTAGATAAAACCTGACTTATTTTTTGCTCATCAGCCTGCACCAAGATTGATTCATATACTTTATCAAATTCTAAATTAATATTACTCTTGCCAGCCTTATCTTCTAAAGCATCTAAAACATTACTGCAGCATTTAATAACATCAAATTCACTAAATTTTATTTTTTCTACATTGGTTTCTAGGTGAGAAACGCTTTCCAAATCTTCTACAATAGAAATCATTCTCTCAACACTTTTCTGAGTACGTAACAAATATTTTCTGTTTATTTCTTCATCCTCCAAAGCACCCTCCAACAAGGTTAAAATATACCCCTGGATATTAAAAATAGGTGTTTTTAGCTCATGAGAAACATTTCCTAAAAATTCTCTCCTAAATTGTTCAGTGTCTTTTAAGTGTTCAAATTCTGCCTGTCGTTCACTTACCCATCTCTTCACATCTTCTTCTGATTTTTCTAAATTAAAATCATTTAATGAATCTAATTTTTGATTATGAATAGTGCGGTACAAGAGTTCAATTCTTTTAGTAATATATATTTTTATTAGCCAATAAGAAATGGTAGCCGTAACCAAAAAGACGAAAACAATTTTTAATAATAATGATAATTGAGGTACTTCAAAAATTAAAACAATCATTGTAGTGACAATCACTGCTATTAATAAACTTATATTTTTTGATGTATCTAAACGCATTATTCACTTAATCGGTAACCAACTCCTTTTATTGTTTCAATTACATTATTTCCTAATTTCTCACGTAATTTTCTGATATGAACATCAATAGTTCTATCACCAACAAAAACATCTGTACCCCAAATAGTATTCATTATTTCATCTCGAGTAAAAACTTTACCTATATTTGAAAACAATAATTGCAAAAGTTTAAACTCCTTTTTAGCAAACTTAATCTCCACCCCACCTTTTAGTACTTTATACTTATTTGGATCTATAGTTATATCCTTAAATACTTGGGGTTTTTCTGTTGATATATCTTCTAATCTTCTTAAAAGAGATTTTACTTTACTTAATAAAACTCTTGGTCTTACAGGTTTAGTTAAATAATCATCTGCCCCAGCATTAAGGCCTGAGATTTGCGAATAGTCTTCTGATCGGGCAGATAAAAAAGTAATAATAGTTTTACTAAGTTCAGGGGTTTCTCTAATTTTTATACACGCCTCTATTCCATCCATATTGGGCATCATCACATCCATAACAATTAGGTGGGGCTTGTGTTTTTTTGCTTGTACTATTGCCTGCAAACCATCTTCAGCCATAAAAACCTCATAGCCTTCTTTTTTAAGATTATATCCTAAAATCTCTAAAATATCTGGCTCATCATCAACTAATAATATTCTGTAACTCATAAAGGCAAAAATAATAACAAATAGCTAGTAAAATACAACAAGTTAATGATTTAACACAACCTTAACATTTTCTTAATATAGCTATAATTTCATAAAATAATAAATTGCGTTATAATTATTATGTTGGATAAATGATTCTCATCATTTTTATTTACAATTTCTTAACGCTAAGTTAAATTTAACTTTACGCAGATACTGAATTCTCATTCTATTTTTGCATCATAAATAATTCAATATAATATTAAAATGAAAAAACAAATTAAAACAATTTTATTCGCAATTACAGCTACTTTATTAGTGAGCTGTGGAAGTAGTTCAGAAAAAGCTAAGACAACAAATGAATTAACTGGATCTATCAAGATTGATGGCTCTTCAACAGTTTATCCAATTACTGAAGCAGTTGCTGAGGAATTCAGAACAGTACAGCCTAAAGTAAATGTTACAATTGGGGTTTCAGGTACTGGAGGAGGATTCAAAAAGTTTGGAAGAGGAGAAATTGATATCTCAGACGCTTCAAGACCAATTAAAGATAAAGAAATATTAATTTGTAATGAAAATAACATTACATATGTAGGGCTTTCGGTTGCTTATGATGGCCTGGCTGTTTTAGTAAATCCTAAAAACACTTGGGTAGATTATTTTACAGTTGAAGAGCTAAATACTATCTGGAATCCATCAGCTCAAAATACAATTATGTATTGGGATCAAGTTCGTGAAGGATGGCCACATGAAAAATTAAATTTATACGGTCCAGGAACGGCATCAGGAACATACGATTATTTCTCAGAAGCTATTTGTGGAAAAAAAGTAGGAACAAGAGCTGACTATACCGCATCAGAAGATGATCATATTTTAGTACAAGGAATTGCAACTGATAAAACTGGATTAGGATTCTTTGGATTAGCTTACTATGAAGAAAATAAAGATAAACTAAAATTAGTTGGTGTAGATAATGGTAGTGGTGCAATTACGCCAACAATGGGAACAGTGTCAAATGGAACTTATGAACCACTTTCCCGCCCAATATTTATCTACGTAAATAGTACTTCTGTTAAACGACCTGAAGTGGTTGAATTCGTTAATTTTTACTTAAAGAATGCAGCAACTCTTTCAGCTGAAGTTGGTTATATCCCTATGCCAATATCTGAATATGAAGTTCAGCAGGCTAAGTTTAATAATTTTATAAAAAAGTAAATTAGCAGGCAGTACTTTTTAATTTTTTGATTAGCAAATCTATACTGCACAAGCAGTATGGATTTGCACATTAAAAAAGACCAATGAAGAAAGAAAAAATAATAGAAGGATTACTCAAATTCTCGGCTCTTGTAACTATACTTACAACTGTTGGAATTTTGTATGTTCTACTTTCTGAAAGTATTGCTTTTTTTAGGGAAGTTTCTATTTGGGAATTTATCACAGATAAAGAATGGACACCTCTTTTTGTAAAAAAGCATTTTGGAATAATGCCATTAGTGGCAGGAACTCTGCTTACGACTTTTATTGCCATTTCAGTTGCGCTTCCTATTGGAATAACCATTGCGATTTATTTAAGTGAGTACGCTCATAAAAGGTTTAAAAAAATTGTAAAACCTCTTTTAGAAATCTTGGCTGCTGTTCCAACCGTAGTCTATGGCTTTTTTGCTCTAACAGTGGTTACCCCATTCTTGCAATCTATCATTCCAAGCATTTCTGGTTTTAATGCTCTTTCAGCTGGTATAGTAATGGGAATTATGATTATTCCTTATGTAAGCTCACTAAGTGAAGATGCTCTTAGTGCTGTGCCAAAAGAATTAAGAAATGGATCTTACGCCATGGGAAGTACTAGATTGCAAACAGCCTTTAAAGTGATGGTTCCTGCCGCATCTTCTGGAATAATTGTATCTGTTATTTTGGCCTTTTCACGAGCAATTGGCGAAACTATGATTGTAGCAATTGCAGCGGGGCAACAACCAAGACTAACTATGAATCCTTTAGTGCCTATAGAAACGATTACGGCCTATATTGTACAGGTAAGTTTGGGAGATGTTCAGCATAATTCGATAGAATACAGAACTATTTTTGCAGCAGGAATAACATTATTTATTTTTACATTTATTTTGAATAATATAGGTTTTTATATCCGTAAAAAATACAGAGAACAATATGAATAATAGCCAAATAAATAGATTAAAAGATAAGACATTCAACTATTTTGGGATTTTCTGTACCCTTATAGGCTTAGTTATTCTTGCCTTTTTTATAGGCAGCATATTTTATGACGGACTTAGGCGAATTGATTGGGATTTTCTAACTTCTTTACCCTCAAGAAAAGCAGAAAAAGCAGGTATACTTACCGCATGGGTCGGATCCATTTGGATTGTAATATTTACTTTCATTATAGTTGTGCCTTTAGGAATTTCAGCAGGAATTTATTTAGAAGAATATGCTAAGAAAAGCAGATTATCCTCTTTAATAGAAGTAAATATTTCAAACCTTGCAGGAGTGCCATCAATAATTTATGGCTTATTAAGTTTAGAAATTTTTGTAAGATTATTTGGAATGGGGAATAGTATTTTAGCAGGAAGTTGCACATTAGCTTTATTAGTTTTACCTATAGTTATTGTAGCTACTCGTGAAGCTTTAAAAGCAGTTCCTCATTCAATAAGAGCAGCATCATATGCTTTGGGAGCAAGTAAATGGCAGACTGTTTGGGAGCAAGTTTTGCCAGCATCATTTGGGGGAATTCTTACAGGAGTAATACTAGCAATCTCAAGGGCAGTTGGAGAAACAGCACCCCTTATTGTAATTGGAGCATTACTTTACGTACCATTCACTCCATCTTCACCAATGGATGAATTTACAGTATTACCAATACAAATTTTTAATTGGATTTCAAGACCACAACACGAATTTACAACAAATGCAGCGGCAGCAATTATATTATTATTACTCATCACATTTATAATGAATGGTGTGGCGGTATATTTCAGAAACAAATGGCAGAAAAAAATAAATTGGTAATATGGAAAATGTATTAGAAGCAAAAAATGTAAATGTTTTTTATGGCGATTTTCAAGCATTAAAAAATATAAATATGAAGTTCAAAAAAAATGCTGTAACTGCACTTATTGGTCCTTCTGGCTGTGGTAAATCAACTTATTTACGCCTTTTTAATAGAATGAATGATTATATTGATTCATTCAATATGCAAGGAGATATAATGGTAGAAAACAAAAATATCTACAATAAAGAGATTGTAGTTGAAGAGCTTAGAAAAAAGATAGGAATGGTATTTCAGAAACCAAACCCATTTCCAAAATCTATTTTTGAAAATGTCGCTTATGGCTTAAAAATACAAGGAGTAACTAATAAAGCTGTTTTAAAAAATGCAGTCAGAAAAGCACTTCAACAAGCAGCACTTTGGGATGAAGTAAAGTTAGATCTGGATAAATCAGCATTAGCATTAAGCGGAGGACAACAACAAAGATTATGTATTGCAAGAACTTTGGCAGTAGAGCCGTCAATTATTTTAATGGATGAACCTACTTCAGCACTAGATCCAATTGCAACGGCTAAAGTTGAAGAGCTTATTCGTGAATTAAAACAGAAATATACTATTATAATTGTAACTCATAATATGCAGCAAGCAAGTAGGATATCAGATTATACTGCTTTCTTTTATATGGGTGAAATGATAGAATACAACAAAACAGATACTATTTTTACAAACCCTCAACACGAAAGAACCCAAAATTATATTACTGGGAGATTCGGCTAAAATTATAAAAATATGAATAACTTAGAAGACGAAATTTCAGCATTAAAACAAGAACTATTAAAAATGTTTTCTTTAGTAGGAAAACAATGGAAGAAAACTGCTACTGCTATTTTAGAGTTTGACCAAGATATAGCTGAAGAGATCTCATCAACTGAAACCAGAGTTAATGCTCTTGAAATTGCTATTGATAGAGATTGTGAGAATATTCTAGCACTACTTTCTCCTGTGGCAATTGATATGCGTTTTGTATTATCCACCTATAAAATAAATCATGAATTAGAAAGAATTGGTGATATAGCTGAAGGCATTGCAAACTATATTTGTGAAAATGAATCAGCTTACCCTAAAGAAGTTTTGGAAGAGGTCGGCCTTAAATCTATGCTGGAACAAATACTTTCTATGATTTCTGACATCTCGTATGCATTTGAATATGAAGATACAAAAGTTGCAAGAAAAATATTCAAAAA
>JACNFT010000071.1 GCA_014384505.1 Cryomorphaceae bacterium
GTAGACTTAATCATGCTTGCTGCTCCTTATGGTGTATTTGCACTCTTAGGAGGTTTGGTGGTTGATTTTGGAGCAAGTTCTACTTTGTTTATCGCTTTAGGGAAATATTCCTTAACCGTTATTGCAGGTTTATTGATGATGGTGCTCGTAGTCTATCCGTTAATATTAAGGATGTTTACTAAAGTAAAGTATTTTGATTTTTTCAAGGCAATTTCTCCTGCACAAATGTTGGCTTTCTCTACTAGTTCTAGTGCGGCAACTTTACCTGTTACTATGGAGCGGTGTGAGGATCATTTAGGTATTTCTGAAGAAATATCTTCATTTGTTTTGCCTTTGGGTGCTACTATTAATATGGATGGAACTTCTCTTTATCAAGCGGTTGCAGCTGTATTTATTGCACAAGCTTTTGGTATTGAATTAGACTTAGGTCAACAACTAACTATTGTGCTTACTGCAACTTTGGCTTCTATTGGAGCGGCTGCAGTGCCAGGAGCTGGTATGGTTATGCTAGTGATTGTTCTAGGAGCAATTAATGTGCCTACAGAGGGGCTAGCACTTATTTTTGGAGTGGACAGAATACTAGATATGATGCGTACAGTTGTTAATGTAACGGGTGATGCAACTGTAGCTACTATTGTGGCTTCAACTGAAGGTGAATTACGCCAAGTTACTGAAGAAGAATTAATGAGTTAGTATGCGTATACTATTTCTTTTTTCTTTTTTCTTTTCATTTAATTTTGTTTTCCCACAAGAATGCTTTCCTGAAAAATCAAAGGATAAAAGACTAGTTAAAAAAATAGTTAAGCTTATTGAAAAAAAGGCATATTATGATGCCTTAGATGAATTGCGTTCCAAGAATAATATTGCTGTATTTAGTGCATTGAAATCAGAAATATTATGGCGTAAAGCTGATTTTTTTAATGCTGAAACTGAAGGGCTGAAAGTAATAGCTAATTGTCCTGATAATTTTCCCAAAGTTTATTATTTCCTAGGTGAGATTGCTTTTAATAGAAAGGACTATGTGAGTGCGGATTTGTACTTGAGAAGGAGTATAGATTTAGGAATTTCTGATCCGTATTATTCTGATGCAATAAGTATATACAAAAAAGCAAAAGTGCTTGCTGATATCATTGCTAATCCTGTTCCTTTTAATCCTAAAACTTTAGGTGGTATTTCTACTATTTTTGATGAGTATCTTCCTATAATTTCTCCTGATCAGGAATTGTCGTTCTTTACAAGAAGGTCGGATAAAAGCAGTTTAAATTCAATTACAAATACTATTGTTGAAGAGTTTGTATCTAGTAAGAAAATAAAAGGTAAATTTGAGATTGGTCAGGCTTTATCTTCTCCTTTTAACTTAGAGAGTAATGAGGGTGGTGCATCCATTACTATTGATAATAGAGTACTTTATTATACAAAATGTATCAGAAACAAAAAAGGGTATAATAATTGTGATATTTATTATGTGAACAGAGAGGATAATGCTTGGTCAGTAGTGCAAACTTTTTCTGATAAAATTTCAAAATCTGATTCTTGGGAATCGCAACCTACTGTTTCTTCTGATGGTAAAACAATTATTTTTGCTAGTGATAGAAGTGGGGGTTATGGTAAAATTGATTTGTATGAAATTAACTGGCAAAATGGAAAATGGACAGATCCTAAAAATTTAGGTTCAGCTATTAATAGTAATGAAAATGAGAAATCACCTTATTTACATACAGA
This sequence comes from Cryomorphaceae bacterium, assembly GCA_014384505.1. Taxonomy (GTDB): domain Bacteria; phylum Bacteroidota; class Bacteroidia; order Flavobacteriales; family BACL11; genus UWMA-0277. Next base: position 1,723 of record JACNFT010000071.1, read on the forward strand.
TGGGAAAACCTTATTTTTTGCCTCAACAAATTTCCCTAGTCTGGGTGGATTTGATGTTTTTTATTCACGTATGGATAGTTTAGGAAATTGGCAAGAGCCTCAGAATATTGGTTATCCTGTTAATACAGTAGCTGATGAAATTTCTCTTTTTGTTAGTACAGATGGAAATACTGCTTATTTCGCTTCAAATCAATTGGATGGCATTGGGGGTTGGGATATTTATTCTTTTGCCTTACATGATGATGCTAAGCCTGAAAGAGTCTTATTTTTAAAAGGAGATCTAATGGGTGAGAATGGGATGGTTTTGGAGGATGTAGAGTTAGAAATAAAAAATATAAATACAAATGAAGTAACTATTGTAAAAGTTGATGCAGGTACTTATGTTTCTTCTTTAACATTGGCTAAAGATGATGATGTATTGATTACTATTAAAAAGAAAGGGTTTGCCTTTAATTCAGCATATATTTCAGCTAATGATACTTCTTTTTCTTCTCCTGTTAATTTGGATTTCGAGTTACATTCTTTAGAAAAAGGAAGGTCGTTTGACTTAAGTGATATTTATTTTGAATCAAATTCCTTTCAAATAAGTTCAATAGCTAAAAATGTGATTTTTGAATTCACTGCTTATCTGAAGTTGAATAATAAAATGAAAATCGAAATAAATGGTTTTACAGATAATATTGGGGAGAGTATTGTCAATCAGATTTTGTCGGAAAATAGGGCTAAGGTAGTTTATGAGTTACTTATTGCTAATGGCCTTGATAAAGAACGGTTAAGTTATAATGGCTATGGAGAGCAATTTCCTAAAGTAAATAATACGTCTATTAGTAATAGAGCTCAGAATAGAAGGACTGAGTTCCGAATTATTAGGCAATAAAAAATCCTGCTAATGCAGGATTCCTTATTATATATGTAGTGAGAGATTATCTTATTTCTTTAATTCTAGCTTTTTTACCTGTTAATTCTCTTAAGTAATAAATTCTTGCTCTTCTAACTTTACCCTTTTTGTTCACTTCAATTTTTTCAATTAAAGGTGAGTTAATAGGGAAGATTCTTTCAACACCTACTGAGTGAGAAATTTTTCTGATTGTAAATGTTTCTGTTGCACCACTGCCTTTTCTTTGGATAACATCTCCTTTAAAGAACTGAGTTCTTTGTTTCTCTCCCTCTTTAATTGTGTAGTAAACAGTAATATTATCTCCTGCTTTGAAATTAGGTAAATCGTTCCCTGCAGTAAGTTCTTTTGATATAGTTTCAGTAATGTTCATTTTTCTAATATTAGGTTTTGAAATTGGTTTGCAATATTACGCATATTTTTATTTAATTATCCTAAGAAACAAACAATTTTACTCAAATAAATCTGGTCTCTTTTCTTCTGTTCTTTTTATTGCTTCTTGTTCTCTCCATTCTGTTATAAGCTTCTCATTTCCAGATAGTAATACTTCAGGTACTTCCCATCCTTTATAGTTGGATGGGCGAGTGTATATAGGTGGGGCTAGTAAATTATCTTGAAAAGAATCAGTAAGTGCAGATGTCTCGTCAGAAATCACACCAGGAATTAAGCGTATTATGGAATCAGAAAGTATAGCTGCAGCTACTTCACCACCAGTTAGTACATAATCCCCAATAGATATTTCCTTGGTAATTATATGCTCCCTTACTCTTTGGTCAATTCCTTTGTAGTGTCCGCACAATAAAATTATGTTTTTATATGTGGATAGGGTATTGCAAATTTGTTGATTTAGTGTTTCTCCGTCAGGTGATAAATATATTACTTCATCATAGTCTCTTTCGCTTTTTAATTTGCCTATACAATCATCAATAGGTTGTATGCACATTACCATTCCCGCACCACCTCCAAATTGATAATCGTCAACACTTTTTTGTTTGTTGGTTGAGTAGTCTCTTAAGTTATGAATTATGATTTCTGCCTTGCCATTTTCTTTTGCACGCTTTAAAATTGAGTACTCAAAATAAGCGTTAAAAAATTCAGGAAATAATGTTATGATGTCAATTCTCATTTGGCAAACTTACAAAATCAAAATGGTTTATATTTTAAGTGTATTTTTGCTTTAAAACAGGTATGACATGCTGTCATGTATATGTTTTAAAAATCTTTAAGTCAGATAATTAACTTAATTAACCTAAACTATTAATTGTATATTAAATTGCAGTATAATAAATAAGCTGTAAAAAGTAATTTTTGCAAATAATATGCGAAAATTGCTAACAATTGTTGATATTTATTTAAAGTAATAATGTTTAATTTACTTATATTCTTTGTAATTTTAACCCACTAAAATAAAGGTATATGTATAAGCTATTTACTCTACTCTGTTTTGTTTTTTTGTTTACTAAAAGTGCGAAATCTCAAACTTCAGATAGTACAAAGGTTAACTCATTGGAACAACAATTTTCTGATTCCATTGCTCAAATTAATGAACAAAATGAACATTTAAAAGCATCTCGAGATGCTTATAATGAAGGATTAATTTTATTGAAAAACAAAAATTATAATGAGGCAATTCCTTACTTTACTAAGGCAATAGGTATTGATTCTATTTTCTTTCAAGCCTATTTAAGTAGAGCCAAATGCTATGAAAAGTTAGATGATGACTTGGCAATTGCTGATTATTTAAAAACTTTTGAGCTTGATTCTACTAATTTATTGCCATTATATGCAGTTGCGAGCTTGTACTTAAAAACTGATAAATCTTTGGCTAAAGAAATGTACACTACTATTTTGTCTTTAAAGGGTGATGAGTATTTGGCTATCAGCCAACTTGGGGTTATTGCATTTATGGCTGAGCAATATGAAGATGCCGAGCAATTATTTACACAATCCTTAGTGATTAATATAAATGCATATACTTTAAACGACAGGGGAAGTTGCTATCGTAAGTTAGATAAATTAGACTTGGCAATAAGCGATTATTTGGCTGCAATTGCTTTGAATACTAATTTGGCATTTATCTATAGTAACTTGGCGAGTGTTTATGCTAAACAAGGTGAAACTCATAAGGCTTTGAGTTATTATGATTTATCAATTTCAAAAGATGCTAATTATGCTTTATCCTATAATAACAAGGCAAGTGTATTGTTGGGTGAAAACAAATTTGAAGAAGCAATAATTGAGATTGATAGAGCCTTAGTTGCAGATGCTGAATATGCTCCTGCATTTAACAATAAAGGAGTAATTAATCATCAAATGAAAAAATACAATGAAGCTATTGCAGATTTTGATAAGGCTATTATGCTTGATGATAATTATGCAAAAGCATATTTAAATAGAGGAATAAGCAAGCAAATGATTAGAGATGAAGATGGCGCCTGCTTAGATTGGAAAAAAGCAAGTGAATTAGGAATTATGATGGCAAAAAAATATTTAGCAAATGATTGTGAATAGTAGTTGGAGTAAAAATTTATTTTTAGTTGGTTTCTGGTTAATTGCGAGTACTACTTTTTCTCAAGATATTAGTTTTAAGAACTCAAACTTTAAAGAAGATAAACAAGGGCTAGAGTTGGCCAAAGAAAATATAGCCATTGCTGATGAAATGCGTGATGAGGGAATTGATAAAATATTGGCAATGCAAGAAGCTAATATACTATTTATACAAGCTATTTTCCATTATCAAAAAGCACAAGATTTCAATCCAAATAATGCAGAGTTAAATTACAAAATTGGAAGTTGTTATTTATTTACTAATCAAAAAGAAAAAGCAGTTGATTATCTGTTACGAACTATGGATTTAACGTCTGAATATCCATCCGATTTTTTATTTTTTCATGGTATGGCATTACAATTACAAGGCAATTATTTACAGGCGGGTGAGCAGTTTGAACAGTTTAAACTTTCAGCCAAAAGTAAAGTGTATGAACGTTATGAGTTATTGGCTAAAAAATACACTAAAGAATGTCAAGGTGCAAATGAGATATTAGCTAATTCCCACAGAATTTGGGTAGATAATATAGCTTTAAATACCGAATTTGATGATTGGAGTCCTTGTTTGAGTGCTGATGGAGAGTTGTTAATTTTCACTTCTAATCAGCCGAATGAAAACCAAGCAAATGAATTTGGTATTTATGATCAGGATATATACTCTTCTACTATAAATTCCAGAAAATTTGAAGCAGTTTTTCCTGTTTCTGAATTAAATACGGAAAATAATGATGTTGCTGGTGGGCTTTCTTATGATGGGCAAAGGTTACTTATTTTTAAACAAGAAGATGGAAATACTGATGTGTTTGAATCTAAATTGAATGGTTTAAAATGGGAGATTCCAACTAGGAAAATGGGTGAAAAGCTTAGAGGTGGGAATACGGATGGGAATGAAACATTTGCTTCTTTTGATCCGCCTGATGTTAAAGTCTATTATATTACCGATGGAGGGTATAGTGGTAATAAAAATATTTATTTTTCAGGAGTAATGAATAGAGAACGTAATCTTTGGGGTAAAGGACAAAGTGCGGGTCATGAGATAAATACAAAATTTCAGGAAGGTTCAGTTTATATTCATCCTGATGGAAAAACTATGTATTTTTCATCTCAAGGACATAACTCACTAGGTGGCTATGATATTTTTGTTTCTCATGTTGATGATCTAGGGCATTGGGGAGAGCCAATTAATTTAGGTTACCCTATTAACACGCCTTATGATGATTTATTTTACAGTGCTACTGCCAGTGGAAGATATGCTTATATTGCTTCAAATAGAGCGGGTGGAATAGGTGGTTTAGATATTTATAAGGTAACTTATTGGGGAATGGATAAGCCAATGAGTACTGATGTACAGGATCAGTTAATTGCTAGTATTGCAAAGCCTGTGAGTGATAATATAATTGCTAAACCTATTCTGGTGGAGGAAAAATCCCTAACTGTTTTCAAGGGTAAAGTTTTGGATGCTATTACTAAAAAACCTATTAAAGCTGCAATTGAAATTATCTTAAATGAAACAGGAAAGGTGTATACCTCCTTCTTTTCTAATAGTGTTACAGGTAAATTTCTGTTATCCTTGCCTGCTGGGAATAATTATGGAATTTCTGTATCTGCTGATGGATATTTATTTCATTCGGAAAACTTTGACTTGCCTAAGGGGGATGGTTTTAATAATGTAACTAAGGATGTTGAATTAAAGAACATAAAAGTAGGAAGTAATATTGCCCTTAGAAATGTATTTTTCAATACAGGAAAATGGGAAGTAAAGGATGATTCTTATGCTGAGTTAGCGCGTTTAGTTTTGCTTTTGAATGATGTGCCTAGCCTAAAAATTGAAATTTCTGGCCATACAGATAATATAGGTGCAGAATCTTTTAATGAGTTACTCTCGCAAAGACGAGCTGATGCAGTAGTGAATTATCTAGTAGAAAAGGGAGTAGATAAAAATAGATTGTCCGCAAAAGGTTACGGACAATCTAATCCTGTTGATTCTAATGATACTGCTGAAGGTAGGGCATCCAACAGAAGAACTGAATTTGAAATTATTGAAAATTAATTCAATATAATTTTTTGTGTTTTATTTTCTGATTTAAGAATATAAATTCCATTCTTTAAATGAGAAATAGTTGTAGATTTTTCTTTAGTTGTTAAAACTAATTTACCATTTATATCATATACTAAAATAGCATTTGTTGTTTCAATTGTTTTATTAACTGTATTGAATGTGAAATCATTTTTTAAAGATAAATCATTAACTGCATTAACTATTTCTTCATTTACTGTAAGTGAAGTTGTGAAAATATAATCGCCATTATTGTTTCCGTTTCCATTTGCAAACATTAATGCTGCATAGAATGTAGTTGAATTTGAGCTATTTGCTGTTGGCATCCAATCCACACTCCAGCTTTTAGTTGTATTTCCACTATTTCCTGATGATTTATGGGAAACAGCATTATTGGAGTTTACAAATTTAGTAGTATTGTCTGTAATCATAAAGTTCCCTGCTTTCCCACTTGCATCTTCAGCTGTTAATTCAAATCCAAATTTTGTACAATTTGCTTTTACTCCTGTAAGTGTAATTGTGTAAGTATTACCTATTACATAACCATTAACAGGTATATCACTAGTAATAGATGCTGTACCTACTCCTGAATTTAATGTGCCAGAATGACAACCTGTACATGTTTGTGCATCTAAAGGAGAATTTGTTTTTCCTCCAGGTGATCCTCCAGAATTAGAATGAGAAGTTGTTGGGTAAAAGAATATTGCTAATGCAATAGTGATAGGGAAAAGTAGTAAAGATTTTTTCATGATTTATAATTTTAGTATTAAGCAAATATATAAATATTTTTTTGTAAATTTATTTATCCTGTTTTTTCTAAGTATTTATAAAAAAAGTAGCATGAGTTATTGCTAGCTTTTATGAAAATAAATACATTTGCCTTATGACTATAAAATCAAAAATATTAAATATACAAGAGATAAATCAAAAGCTAAAGCGATTGGCTTGGCAAGTTTATGAGAAAAATTCAGCTGAAAAAGAAATTATTGTAGTAGGTATTTCAGAAAGAGGCTTAATTTTAGCAAAACAATTAGCAGATCATATTCAAGAAATATCAAATATTAAAACTAAAATTTCTCATTTGGAGTTAGATAAAGATAATCCGTATAACAAAGAGGTTTCTTTAAACTTGAAGGAAAAGGAATATTCAAATAAAGTAGTTATACTTGTTGATGATGTATTAAATTCAGGAAAGACTTTAATGTATGCAGCTAAACATTTTTTAACAACTCGACTTACTAGCTTATCTATTATGGTGTTGGTGGATCGTAACCATAATCGCTACCCCATAAAGGCGGACTATATTGGTTTATCCTTAGCCACTACTTTACAGGAATATATAAATGTAGATTTAAAGGGTGCTGATAAGGGAGTTTACCTCTCTTAACACCTCATTTGTGCTTTTATTATCTACTAATATGGTGTGATTAGCTAAATTATAAAATGGACTTCTGCTTTGAAGTTCATTTTTTATATATATTTTTAATTTTTCATCCGTTTTATTTTCAATTAAAGGGCGACTTTGTTTTTCATTTTTTAATCGATTAAATAAACAATTATTTGATGCTTTCAAATAAATACTTATTCCCTTGGAATTTATCAATCCCATATTATTATTGTGTATTGGTAATCCGCCACCACAAGCTATAATGCTATTTTGATTTATGTTTTCCAAAAGTTCAGTTTCCAACATTCTGAAATACAATTCCCCATCTTTTTTGAATATCTCCGAAACACTTCTTTTTTGGTTTTTCTCAATCTCTTGGTCAGTATCATAAAAGGGAAGACTCAATTTATTAGCTAATAACTTAGTAATAGTAGTTTTCCCAGCACCCATGTAGCCAATAAGATAGATCATAAATAAGAAGTAAATTTAAGTTTCAAATTAACATAATTTATTATGATTTTTGATTAGAAATAAGCTTATATATTTTCGTTAAATCTTTTTTGCAAAATTCATTCTGATTAAAGAAAAGTAATATATTTGCAGCCGATTTTGACCGACCTGGTAGCTCAGCTGGTAGAGCACCTCACTTTTAATGAGGGGGTCCTGGGTTCGAGCCCCAGCCAGGTCACCAAAAACAAAAAGATCCCGCTTAATAGCGGGATTCTTTTTTTATGTATTATTGCATAACACTTTGCCCAGGTGCTGAAATTGGTAGACAGGCATGATTGAGGGTCATGTGTCCTAAGGACGTGCGGGTTCGAGTCCCGCTCTGGGCACTTAATTTTTTTATAGTATTTTCCTATTATTAATGAATTAGAAAATATTAGTTTAATAATCTTATTTCAGCAAATTTACCCTCCAACTCGCTTATAATTATAGCCTTCTTTTGCTAGAATATCCATTATTTTATCTCTTAAATCACCTTGTATAATTATTTCACCATTTTTAGCACTACCACCGACACCACATTTTGCTTTTAGTATTTTACCTAATGCTTTCAAATCAGCAGCAGTTCCAACAAAACCTTTTATAATTATCGCGATTTTCCCTGCCCTATGTTTGTCAATGCACACTTTAAGGTTTTGCTGATTATTTGCTAAGGTATCCATTTTCTCATTTTCGTATTCAAACTCAAAATCAG
>JACNFT010000032.1 GCA_014384505.1 Cryomorphaceae bacterium
ACAAGCAGTAACATTTATGAGTAAGAAGATAAAAAGCAGATTTCTAATTAAGTATTTCATCTTTCTTACTTTTTATTTCCCATGACATTTCTTGAATTTCTTCCCACTTCCACATGGGCAGGGAGCATTACGCTCTACTTTTTCTTCAACTCTTATTGGTTGTGCTTTTGGCTTTGGTTTTCCTGCTTGCTGAGGCGTGTTTCCAGAATTTTCCTGTCGGCTTGTTTGATGATTTTCAGCCCTGTGCCTATCCTCTTGCACAGCTGATTGTGTAGGTAAGCCAGCCTTAATCAAGAAAGAAACAATATCTTTATTTACTTTGTTAATTAATGCTTTAAACAAATTGAAAGATTCAAATTTGTAAATTAAAAGTGGATCTTTCTGCTCATAACTTGCAGTTTGTACCGCTTGTTTCAAATCATCCATTTCGCGTAAATGCTCTTTCCAAATATCGTCAATAATTGCAAGAGTTACACTTTTTTCAATAGCTTCTGCAATGTTTCGCCCTTCCGAATCGTGTGCTTCTTTCAGGTTAGTTACTACTTGTAAAGTTTTTAAACCATCAGTAAACGGAATAACAATATTTTCATAGGTTGCTGATTGATTCTCGAAAACATCTTTAATAACTGGGTAGGCCTGGCTTGCTATAGCTGATGATTTTGCTTGGTAGCTTTTATAGCAGTTTTCATATACTTTCTCTGTTAAAACTTCTATTGAGTTATCCTTAAACTCTTCTTCGCTTACAGGAGATTCTGTAGCTAACAAACGAATCAATTCAAGTTTAAAGTTTTCATATTCTTTATTTGCTTGTAACTCCTCCACTATGTTTTCGCAAGTGTCATATATCATATTTGCAACATCTAATGACAAACGGTCACCATGCAAGGCATGTTTTCTCTTTTTGTAAATTACCTCCCTTTGTTGGTTCATTACATCATCATATTCTAGCAATCTTTTTCTAACTCCAAAATTGTTTTCCTCTACTTTCTTTTGGGCACGCTCTATGGACTTACTTACCATAGAATGTTGAATAACTTCTCCTTCTTCAAGTCCCATTCTGTCCATTAGTTTGGCAATTCTTTCTGAACCAAACAGTCGCATTAATTTATCTTCAAGCGAAACATAAAATTGAGATGAACCAGGATCTCCTTGTCTTCCTGCACGACCTCTTAACTGCCTGTCTACCCTTCTTGAATCATGTCTTTCAGTTCCAATTATTGCTAATCCTCCAGCTGTTTTTACTTCTGCTGCAAGCTTAATATCTGTCCCCCTTCCCGCCATATTGGTTGCGATAGTTACTCCTCCAGCTTTACCTGCTTCCGCAACAATATCCGCTTCTCTTTGGTGCATCTTTGCATTTAGGACATTATGTTTTACACCTCTTTTCCTAAGGATAGTACTCAGTAATTCTGAAATTTCAACTGATGTTGTTCCAACTAATATAGGCCTTCCTAGCTCAGTTAATTTTATGATATCTTCAATTACAGCATTGTATTTTTCTCGGTTTGTTTTAAATACTAAATCATCTTTATCATCTCTTTGCAAAGGACGATTTGTTGGAATTGCAACTACATCTAGTTTATATATCTCCCAGAATTCCCCTGCTTCAGTTTCTGCTGTACCTGTCATTCCAGCAATCTTGTTGTACATCCTGAAATAATTCTGTAAAGTGACAGTAGCATAAGTTTGAGTAGCTGCTTCAATCTTTACATTCTCCTTTGCCTCAATAGCCTGGTGTAATCCATCAGAATATCTCCTTCCATCCATGATACGACCCGTCTGTTCATCAACAATTTTTACCTTGTTATCCATCACTACATATTCTATGTCTTTTTCAAAAAGAGTATAGGCCTTTAGGAGTTGGTTAATGGTATGTATGCGTTCGCTTTTAATCCCAAAGTCGCGTAACAATATATCTTTTTCGCTTGCTTTATCGCTATCTTTTTTTTCTGATTTTTCAATAACAGCAATTTCAGCACCAACATCAGGGAGTATAAAAAAGTCCTTGTCTTCAGTGGAACTTGTCATCAACTCCAACCCTTTTTCAGTCAATTCTATGGAATTTGATTTCTCATCTATCACAAAATAAAGTTCTTCATCTACTAGGTGCATTTCCTTATTTTGGTCTTGCATGTAGTAGTTTTCCGTCTTCTGTAATTGGATTTTCACTCCATCCTCACTTAAGTATTTAATAAGTGCTTTGTTTCTAGGTAATCCTCTAAAAACTCTCAATAAATTAAATCCTCCATCTTTGTTATTTCCCTCAGTTATTAGTTTTTTAGCATCAGCTAATATGGTAGTTACATATTTTCTTTGTGCAGCAACTAATTTGTCAACTTTATGTTTAAACTCATTATATTCGTGTTTATCTCCCTGTGGTGTTGGTCCTGAAATAATTAATGGTGTACGTGCATCATCAATTAATACCGAATCCACCTCATCTACAATCGAATAATGGAGTTTTCTTTGTACTAAATCTCCTGACCTTTTTGCCATATTATCCCTTAGATAATCAAATCCAAACTCATTATTAGTTCCATAAGTAATGTCAGCTAAATATGCTTTTCTTCTTTCATCCGAATTGGGTTGATGATTATCAATACAATCAATACTTAATCCATGAAATTGGAATAAAGGCCCCATCCACTGAGCATCCCTTTTAGCTAAGTAATTATTCACAGTAACTAAGTGAACCCCTAGTCCTGTTAAGGCATTTAGGTAAATAGGTAGGGTTGCGGATAGCGTTTTACCCTCTCCAGTTTGCATCTCAGCAATTTTCCCTTCGTGTAATACCACACCACCAATTAACTGAACATCATAATGAATCATGTCCCAAACAATTTCTGTCCCAGCAGCATCCCATGACGTTTTATAGGATGCATTCTCAGCTGTTATGCTTACAAAATCTTTTGTGGCAGCTAGTTCTTTGTCGTTTTGAGTTGCGGTAACGATTACTTCATCATTTTCAGCAAATCGTTTTGCAGTTTCTTTCACTACAGCAAAGGCTTGTGGTAAAATAAGGTTTAATACTTCTTCTGTTTTGGTGATGATTAATTCCTCAAGGGAGTCAATCTTTTTGTACAAACCTTCTTTCTCATCAGTTCGTGTTGTTGCTAGATTTGCTTCTTTCTTTAATTCTTCTATTTCTTGTTTTTCATTACTAGTAAAGTCAGTAATTTGGTTTTTAAAATCGCTAGTTTTCTCTCTTAAATCATCATTTGTTAAAGTGCTTAATTTACTAAACTCGAAATTAATTTTTTCGATAATAGGCGTAATTTCTTTTACGTCCTTATCGTATTTGTTGCCAAATAATTTGCTGATAATATTTAATAATCCTGCCATGTATTCTAATTGTATAAGGGAAACAAATGTACTTTTATTACAAGAGTATACAAAATAAAAAAAGGCTGAAATTCAGCCTTTTTATTTAATACTCATCTTCATTGAAAAAGAAGTCGTCCTTTGTAGGGTAATCCGGCCAAATGTCTTCAATAGTATCCCATTGCATACCTGGCTCTTCCTCCACCAGATCTTGCAAATTTTCAACTACTTCCATTGGGGCTCCTGAACGAATTGCAAAATCAATCAACTCATCCTTTGTTGCTGGCCAAGGTGCATCTTCTAATTTTGATGCTAATTCTAAAGTCCAATACATTTTTAATTTGTTTTAATGTTTTGCAAAAATATATTTTTTATTGAATTGAAGGTAAATTTATTAATCTTTTTGCCACTCAATTTCTGTTGCATTATTTTCTTTCAGAATAGCGCGTGCTAATACAAATAAATAATCCGATAACCTGTTGAGGTATTGTATGTGTAAATGATCAATTTCTTGATGCTGCCCTAGAGCAACTAAATTTCGTTCAGCACGCCTACATACCGTGCGGGCAATATGACATATTGAGGCAGAAGGATGCCCTGAAGGTAGAATAAAATTCTTTAACATAGGCAATGATTCTTCCATAGTATCAATTGCTTTTTCCATCATTTCAATATTTTCGGACTTTACGTTAGGCAATTTAATACTATCTTTTTTTCCATCAAAGGAAATAATAGAGCCTAAATTAAAAAGCTGATTTTGAATGTTAAATAATATATCCTTATGAAAAGTTCTGATGTCTTGGTCATAAATATTTCCAATAAATGCATTTAACTCGTCAATAGTTCCATAACATTCTAGCTTAATATGGTTTTTATTAACCATACTTCCTCCCAATAATTGAGTTTTTCCTTTATCTCCTTTTTTAGTATAAATTTTCATAATATTTTAAAAGCGAATTGTAAAATCTTCTTTACTTAATTCTGATTTAACAAACACAATTCCCACAAAAAACAAATCAATTGTTAAAGTAGTACGAGTGTTTGCCTTAATATAGTTCCATGCATTTTCCATACCATCAGACCAATGGATGTCATCAAAAATAAAAATAGTATTGTTATTCGCATATTTCAAGCACTCTTCAAAATAAGCAATGGTTGGCTTTTCTTGATGATTGCCATCAATAAAAGCTAAATCAACAGTTTCAATTTCTTTTAACTTTTCAGTAAGTGTTAAATTGAAATCTCCTAAAGTAATGGAGGTATTTGTTATGTTTTGCATATCAAAATTTTCTTGTGCAATTTTTGCTGTTTCTGGGCAGCCTTCAAATGTAAATACGTGTGCATTAGCATCTGCCTTTGCTAAGTAAGAAGTGCTTATTCCTAATGAAGTACCTAGTTCAAGGATGTTTTTGGGTTTGTAAAATTGAATAATTCGGTAGAGTAATTTTCCAAATTTTGCATTTTTAGCTGAATTTTTAGCAACATCTTTTACTTTTCTTGTTTTGGAATTATTAATGGTGCTTCCTGCTCCAAAATCAGTAATTTTAATTGTTCTTTCTTGTGTACATAACTCTTTTCTTAGCGCTTCAATATTTTTGCAAGAGTTGTCATCCGTTGTTTTGTCAATTACTTGTGTAATTAGCTCGTAAAGGAAGGGTGCTTGTGCGGAATGTTTACTTTTAGCTCTGAAAAGATACTTTATGTATCTAAAAATTAATTGCAATGATTTCATGGGTTCAAAAGTACATTTTATTGCGCACAATTCACACAAAATTTACTGTGCGGACGAATCATTAATCTTCCCAAAGGAATGTGTTTTTTGCATTTGATACAAGAGCCAAAATCAGCATCAGTAATTTTAGTTTGCATGACTTTTAGTTGCTGCATTTTATTTTTTGCTTGCCTTAGAGCTGCTTCAACAACACTTTTGTTATTTATTGCATCCATTCGTGAAATCCTGCCAATTGCGTTTTCAGGAGCAATGGGTTTGCAAAGTTCAGTATACTCAGTTATTTTGTTCTGAGTAACTTCTATTTCATTCAATAGTTTTTGTTGTATCGCTTTTAGTTGTCCTTTATCCATCCGTACAAAAGTATGGTTTTTTATGTACTTTTGTCATATGATAATTGTTACAGGTGCAGCAGGATTTATTGGTTCATGTTTGGTGAGTAAACTAAATGATTTAGGGCAAACTAATTTGGTGTTAGTAGATGATTTTTCCAATTCAGAGAAAAATAAAAATTTAGCAGGAAAGCATTTTTCAGTACAAGTAGAAAGAAATATTTTTGTTTATTGGTTAAAAGAAAATGCTAGTATTATTTCTGAAGTTTATCATATTGGTGCACGTACTGACACTACAGAATTTGATGTTGCCATATTTGATGAGTTGAATCTTAATTATTCGAAAGATTTATGGAGAGTTTGTGCGGAAAATAAAATACCTTTTGTTTATGCTTCATCAGCAGCTACTTACGGTATGGGAGAGTTTGGTTTTATCGATAGTCATGAAGTAGTTGAAAAACTGGTTCCCTTAAATCCTTATGGCGATTCAAAAAATAATTTTGACAAATGGGCCTTGAAACAAGAAGATCAGCCGCCATTTTGGGCAGGATTTAAATTCTTTAATGTTTATGGACCTAATGAGTTTCATAAGAGCAGAATGGCATCAGTTATTTTTCATGCTGTAAAACAAATTAATGAAACTGGTGGCATGAAATTATTTCGTTCACATAATCCTGACTATAAAGATGGTGAGCAATTGCGTGATTTTGTATATGTGAAGGATGTGGTAGAAGTACTGACCTTTATAATGCGTGAAAAGAAGGAAAATGGCCTTTATAATTTAGGAAGCGGTAAAGCAAGATCGTTTAAGGATTTGGTGAATGCTACTTTTAAGGCTTTAGGCAAAGAGAGTGCAATTTCTTATATTGATACTCCTAAAGATATTCGGGATAAGTACCAATATTTTACCCAGGCAAACATGAAAAAATTAATATTGGCTGGCTATAGCAATTCGTTTACTGATTTGGAATCAGGTGTAAAAGATTATGTTCAGCATTACTTGATAGATAAAAGCTATTACTAAAGCTCTTCCCTTAATCGCACTAAAAAACCTCTAATATCTTTTAGGTGATTAACAATTTTGATATTATCAATTGTATCCCCTTTATTTTCTTTTAATTTTTGCTTTGCTCCTTCTAAAGTAAATCCTCTTTCTTTTACTAAGTGGTAGATAATGATAAGATTGTCCACATCATTTTTGGTAAACATGCGGTTGCCTTTGTTGTTCTTTTTAGGCTTTAGAATCTCAAATTCCTTTTCCCAAAAACGAATTAAGGAGACATTTACGGCAAACATATCGGCTACTTCACCTATTTTATAGAATAACTTTTCAGTAGGTTTTTCTTTGTAAGGCATTAGTCGAATGATTGATTATTCTGAGATGAAATTTCTAACATCTTTTCGTATTCTTCAGGGCTAAGATCATTAAAGTAAAAATTAACAGGATTTATTTTTCTTCCATCTTTATGTACTTCATAGTGTAGGTGTGGAGCCACTGATGTACCTGAGTTTCCAACATATCCTATTACTTCTCCTCTTTTTACTTTTTGTCCTTTTTTTACAGCATATTTTTGCATGTGGGCATACAAAGTTTTGTATCCATAGCCATGGTCAATTATTACATGATTTCCGTAACCTCTTCTGCTTCTTGTTACTTTTGAAATCTTCCCGTCACCGGTAGCATAAATTGGTGTGCCTGATTTTGCAGAGAAATCCATTCCTGTATGCATTTTTCGTGTTTTATAGATTGGGTGAATCCTTGGCCCATATCCACTAGCCATTCGGCTTAGGTTTTTGTTAGATACAGGTTGGATTGCTGGCAATGCAGCTAACATATCTGATTTATTTTTTGCTAATTCAATAATATCATCAAAGGATTTTGATTGAATGTATAGCTGTTTTGAAATCTGATCTACCTTTTCGCTTGTATTAATGATAAGGTCGGAATTGTTAAGTCCTTTTAGGTTTTCATATCTGTTTACTCCACCATAACCTGCCTTTCTGATTGATTTTGGGATTGGATCAGCTTCAAATATTACTCTATAAATATTGTCATCACGATTTTGGACATCATCTAGCACCAATTCTACTTGCCTTAGTTTGTCATCTACTATTTCGTATTGAGAGGTGAGTGCATCAATCTCTCTGTTTAGTCTTTTTTCTTTTGGACTATCAAAAAACTGGAAGAAAATAATAACCATTATTAATCCAGTAAAAGCACTTCCTATTAGAAAAAAGAACAAGCGTTTTAATTTATTTAATCCACTAAGTTCAATTCGTTTGTAACTTAGTGTTTTAGTATCGTAATAATATTTTACTTTAGCCATGTTAAAATAATTGCTGCAAATTTACTGATTTAACATTAGATAATGTATTAAACGCTACTGATTTCTAACAACTTATTGTGAATTGTAAGAATAAAGATTAAAAATGAAAGCCAACACACTCAGAAAGTTATACTTAGATTTTTTCCAATCGAAAGAACATAAAATTGTTGCATCCGCTCCAATGGTGGTAAAAAATGACCCTACCTTGATGTTTACCAATGCAGGAATGAATCAGTTTAAGGATATTTTTTTAGGAGATTCTGAGCCAAAAAATTTGCGGATTACTAATTCTCAAAAATGTTTGCGTGTATCAGGTAAGCATAATGATTTGGAAGAAGTTGGGCACGATACTTATCATCACACCATGTTCGAAATGTTAGGTTCTTGGAGTTTTGGTGATTATTTTAAAGAAGATGCTATCAATTGGGCCTGGGAATTTTTGACTAAGGTTTGTGAATTGGATAAGGATAGGTTGTATGTTACCGTTTTTGAGGGAGAAAAGGAGGATAAATTGGAGAAAGATAATGAGGCCTTTAGTATTTGGGCTAAGCATTTGCCAGAGGATAAAATTCTTAACGGAAATAAAAATGATAATTTTTGGGAAATGGGAGAGACAGGACCTTGTGGCCCTTGTTCTGAAATCCATTTTGACAATAGAACAGATAAAGAAAGAGCAGCTATTAGTGGTGCTGATTTAGTAAATGAAGATCATCCTCAAGTGATTGAGATTTGGAATCTAGTATTTATGCAATACAATCGTTTTACGGATGGGAGTTTAAAGTCTTTACCTAATTCTCATGTAGATACAGGCATGGGTTTTGAGCGCTTAGCTATGATAATGCAAGGAGTGAAATCAAATTATGATACTGATATTTTTCAGCCTATTATTCAAGCTATTGCTAAAAGTGCTAAGTTGAAGTATGGTGTAAATGAAAAACAAGACATTGCTATGCGTGTTATCGCCGATCATATTCGTGCTATTTCTTTTTCTATTGCTGATGGTCAGTTGCCTTCCAATGTTAAGGCTGGCTATGTTATCCGTAGGATTTTAAGAAGAGCTGTTAGGTATGGGTATACTTTTCTTAACCTGAAAAGTGCTTTTATGTATGAACTTGTTGAGGTATTAGTTAATCAAATGGGGTCACAATTTAATGAGCTTAAGGCACAAAAAGATTTGATTCAGAAAGTTGTAAAAGAGGAGGAGGAATCCTTTTTAAGAACCTTAGAGGATGGTTTAAAAAGAATTGAGCAAATAACTAAAAATGCTAAAGGAGAAATTGCAGGAAAACAAATTTTTGAGTTGTATGATACTTATGGTTTTCCAGTTGATTTAACTTCACTGATACTTAGTGAACAAAATTTAAGTTTTAATCAAACTGATTTTGATCTATCAATGCAAGAGCAAAAAGATAGATCCAAAAAGTCAGGAAAGATTGAGAAAGGTGATTGGGAAGTTTTATTAGAGGATGAAAAAGAAGAATTTGTAGGCTACACTTATCTGGAAACTGAAGTAAAAATTACTCGTTACCGAAAAGTAAAAACAAAGGATGGACAGCAATATCAACTTGTATTTAACTTAACCCCATTTTATCCTGAAGGAGGAGGGCAAGTAGGGGATACAGGTGTAATTGAATCCCAAACAGAAACTATTGCTATAGTTGACACGAAAAAAGAAAACAAGTTAATTGTTCATTTTACGGATAAATTACCAAAAAATGTAAATGCTAGTTTTTTGGCTAAAGTAAATGCAGCTGATAGAAAAGCCAGTTCGAGAAATCATACTGCAACTCACTTACTCCAAGAAAGTTTAAGAACTGTTTTAGGAGAGCATGTACTGCAAAAGGGTTCATTAGTTAATCCTAACTATATGCGTTTTGATTTTACACACTTTTCTA
>JACNFT010000085.1 GCA_014384505.1 Cryomorphaceae bacterium
GAAGGCGGTCTGTATTATCTATACTATATTTATGAGTAAAGAATGAAATTCCTAAAATAAAAAATAGTAGAAAGTGAAAGTTAAGTAATTGTTTATTCATTCTTATTAATTCTTTGGAGTTGTTTTATAATACTATAAAAAGATAATGCTATTGCAAATAAGACAAAAATAAGGGTCATCCATGGTGGTTTCGCAAAGCCAAATTTTAAATCAAGTATTTTCCCGAAATAAGAACCAATATAAACAACAGTTCCTATTTGAAAGGGGATGGAAGCAAGAGAAACGTATTTATTAAGCTGTTTTTTTGTTGATTTTTCCGGCATCATTTAAATCTTTAATTACTGCCCCCATACTACATGATCCTGAAAATGCTGCTCCTGGCTCAATGGATAATTTATTTGTAATTATATCTCCGTTTAATTTTGCTGAAGTTTTTAAAGAAAGTAATTGCGATACTGTAATTTTAGCTTTTATTGTTCCTGAAATATCAGCATCTTTACAAATTACATCTCCCTCAATCATACCTTCATGCCCCAACACTACTTTACCCTCAGTATTTACTGAGCCCCTAAGGATTCCGTCTATTCTAATATCTCCTTTTGAAATTATATCTCCAGTAATGATTGTTCCTGCTCCTATCATATTCACGGAAGCTGTCGTTTCACTTTTTTTCATGGTTTCGTTTTTATTTGTAAACATCTTGTATTGGTATTTGTTAGTGCAAAAATATATAAAATATTACAACCTCTTAATTATTGTCTAAATAATTCTTTTTAAAGAAGTTGTAATATCCTTCAACATCTTTATTTTTATAAAATTCTTTAAAATTTTCAAACGAAATAGCCAACACCTTATAGTCTGATTTATTGAGCTGATTAACAATTTCAGTATTATCCATTATCAACTGATTATATACAACAACATCACTTGAATTGTCAAATGTTTTTATCATTAACAGATGCTTATCTAAACCCATTAGCATTGCACTAATTTCAAATACTTCATTCTCAAAATCATTAGTATGGTAATCAGAAATTAATGTTTTTAGGTAATTAATGTCCACCCCTTCTTTTGGTAAAATGAAAAGTGACATATGAGGGTTTCCGCTTCTAAATAAATAGGGGGATTCTGTTAATGCTTGCTCATTAGCTTTTTTCAGTTTTTCAGGATTCTTAATCGCCTCCAATAGGTAAATTGCCTCTTTTATAATTCGGGGATCCTTATCAATACTTATAATTTTATCCAAAATGTTTATACACTCGGACGAATCCTTTAATGCTGAAAATGATAATGCTTTCAAAAATAAATATTTTGACTTATAATCATCATCAGAAACTTGCTTACATTTTTCAACTACTTGGATGTATTCCTTAGCAACATACAGTTGGTATATGCCTTGATAAGCCAATTCATCTTCATTTTGTAAGCCAATTAACTGATCTTGAAAGTTAGGATTGGTCAATAATTGAGCATACACACTATTTGGAAAATTATGAAGTAATAAGTTTTTCATTACTTCTGCTTCTTGATCCGTTCCTACTTCCAAATGATTAATATAAACATTATAATACGCTAAAGCAGCATAATTTTTGTCATACGGAAAACGAGAAAGCAAACTCATGAATAATTCTGAACTCTTATTATATTCTTTTAAACCATTCTTATAAATTACCCCAGCCTGATAAGTGGATTCTTTTATCATTTCGTTTGATATAGCTAAATTTTCTTCCGTTTTGGGTAATTTTTCTAAGTAATAATTAGGGTCTTTTTTATTTTGTGTTACTACCTCAAAACTGTCTGATGCTATTGAATCTATTTCAAATACATTGACTATTTTTTTGTCTTTTCTTCTCCAATCATCCTCTAGATTTCTTTTTCCCCATATTTTTCTAAATTCTGAAAGACCAAAACTTAAGGTTGCAGGATTATAAAAATACCACTTCCCACCAGAAGTATTATCTCCAAACTGCTCACCTCTCCCTCCATTTCTATTATTTTCATATAGCATTTGTTGTTTAGAACTCTCGGCCGCTAAAACCTCTCTTTCTTTTTCAAGCTCAGCTTGTATGAGTTTGTTAATAGCCTGAGAAAGCTCAGATGCTGGAAGTGCCGCTAAAGCTTGTAAACTATCTTGCAAAGAGATGACATCCAAGTGATAAACTAACTCTTGAAGGATTTCATGTTTTTCTTTTGCAGACTCATACTCTCTAAAATCTTCATCCATATAAAATAAAGTGCTATCATAATTAATCTTAGCATCCTTGTAAAAAGATCTGTTATAATCAATTTTGGCAAGCGCTAAAAAAGATAATGATTTTTGAGTATTATTTTCAATACTATTAACAGTTGAGAGTAAGTAATTGTTAATAGCAGCAAGCGTATCAGAGTTATTAATATCCATTTCAGCCAAAGTAAAATAGATTTGATCCAAGTACTCTTTGTTCTTATCATCCTTGGTCATCTTCAGCAACTTCTGACGCATTTTTTGAGTATCTCGACTTCCCGAATCTAGTGAGCGCGCTAAATTCATTTTAGCATTAAACACCATTTCATACTCTGGGCTAGACTTAAGAACTTGCTCGTATTTATTTTTGGCGCCTTTGTTATTATTACTCTGCTGATAAAGTTGTGCCATAATATAATTATAGCGCACCTTTTTATTTTTCCTTTTTATTAACTTATCAATTTTTACAAACTGCTCTAATGCTAATTCATAATTAGCTTGTTGTAAATAAAAATCTGCACTTATTTTAGCTAAGTCAACTTCCAATTTTTTAGGGAACTTACGGTTATTCGTCAACTCATCTAACTCAACCTCAGCTGTCATGAAATCCTGCTTCTCAACTAAAGCTCTTATTAACCACAATGAAGCATCAAATTGAATTTCATTATTTTTGTACTCGTTTTTTATAAAGCTAAACGTTTTTATTGCATCTTCAAACTCCCCTTTATAGAAATATGATTTTCCAACCATAAGGTAATTATCATCAATCCACTTGCAGTATTCCTTTCCTTTAATTTTCATGGAATGTTTTTGAATAACAATAGACCCTTTCTTAATCGCCTTATCCATGTAACTATGGGTATTCTTTGATTTTTTTAAATCACCCGTTTTAAAAATAGGAAGGATAGTCGTGTAGTCATCTACAAAACTTTCTTCTAATTTTTTTATTCCATTTTTAATGCTTTCGTTTCCATTAAAATACCCATTATACTTAGCAGTTGTATTATGAAACTGACGATTAACCCATGTCTTTTTTTTAGTAGAACAGCCTGCAGAAAACAAAAGCAATACCGCTAAAAAAACCTTTAATATATGTTGTGTAATTACCTTCACTTGGTTACTAAACTTCTTTTAATTAAAATTATTTTACCGCTAATCGTAAAATTCACGCAAATATGCTTATAATTTTATGATATTTGCAAACATTATGCAAGATAAAGAAGGTAGAGAAAAATATTGGTCTAAATTATTTCACAAATACCGTTTTGTGATAATGAAAGATAGTTCTTTTGAAGAAAAGTTATCCGTAAAGTTAACACGAATAAATGTTATTGCTTTTTTAGCCACATTTGTGTTTTTATGCTTTTTTAGCACAATGCTATTAATTGCTTATACTCCATTAAGCGAATATGTTCCAGGAAAGTCATCTATTGAGGTGCAAAAAAGCTTAATTGCGTTAAATATAAAATCAGACTCCCTTGAAGCAATTTTAGTTAGCAGGAGTATTTATCTTGAAAACATAAATAAAATAATTAATGGTGAAGAGCTTGTAACTCCAGAAAATTATGCAGAAATAACGAATACTCAAATTCCAATTTCATTTGAAAAATCAAAAGAAGATTCCCTCTTTCGTGTAAAGGTAGAGGCTGAAGATAAGAGTTCCATTTACAAAAAAGACAAGCCGAATAATAACACAACTTTAATGTTTTTCACTCCTCTAACTGGTTTGATAAGTGACGGATATAACAACAAAACAAAACATTTTGGAATTGATTTGGTAGCCAAAGAAAAATCAAGAATCTCAAGTGTACTAGAGGGAACGGTAATTATTAGTCATTGGGCATATGAAACGGGATATGTTATAGGGGTACAGCATAAGAATGACTATCTTTCTTTTTACAAACACAACTCTGTTTTATTAAAATCAGTTGGTGATTATGTAAATGCAGGCGATCATATTGCTATTATTGGGAATTCTGGAGAACTTTCATCTGGCCCACATCTTCATTTTGAACTCTGGCACAAAGGAATTCCTGTTAACCCTGAAAATTACATTTCTTTTTAAAAAATGGGATTAAAATCATTACTCAGTCTTCCGTTTGCAAGACAAATTGTAAAAAAGAACAGCAAGTGGAAAAAAAATGCTGTAAAAGTTCAGAATAAACTTTTATTGTCATTAATAAGTCAGGCTAAAAATACTAAGTTTGGTAATGATCACAACTTTTCAGAAATCTCAAATTATTCTGATTGGAAAAAAAATATCCCTATACGAGACTATGAAGATCTTAAAATTTATGTACAAGAAATAATTGATGGTAAAAAAGATGTGCTTTGGCCAGGAAGACCTCTTTATTTTTGTAAAACTTCAGGAACAACTTCAGGAACAAAATACATTCCAATTAGCACAGAAAGTATGCTCCACCATATAACTGCTGCTCGTGATGCAATACTAAGTTATATCGCTGAAACTAAAAATACATCTATTGTTAATGGTAAAATGATTTTCCTACAAGGAAGCCCTGAACTAAGCAAAACAGGAGATATACTTACAGGAAGGCTTTCGGGGATTGTAGCTCATCACACACCATCTTATTTGAAAAAAAACCAATTACCTTCTTATAAAACCAATTGCCTTGAAAATTGGGAAGATAAAGTAGATTCAATTCTAGAGGAAACGCTGAATGAGAATATGAGTTTAATTTCAGGAATTCCTCCTTGGGTTCAAATGTATTTTGAAAAATTACAAGACAAAACCGGAAAACTAATTAAAGATATTTTTCCAAAATTTGACTTATTTATTTACGGAGGAGTAAACTACGAGCCTTATCGACAAACATTTGAAAATCTAATTGGGAAAAAAGTGGATGGAATAGAATTATATCCTGCTTCAGAAGGTTTTATTGCCTATCAAGACTCCCAAACAGAAAAAGGAATGTTACTTTGTGTAAATCATGGAATATTCTATGAATTTATTCCATCAGAAGAATTTTTCAACAAGAATCCAACTCGAATTTCTTTGGGTGATGTAGAAATTGGCGTAAATTATGTTATCATCCTAAATACGGATGCTGGGCTTTGGGGTTATAATATTGGGGACACCATAAAGTTTGTTTCAATTGACCCATACAGAATCGTTGTGAGCGGTAGGATTAAGCATTTTACATCAGCATTTGGGGAGCATGTTATTGCTGAAGAAGTAGAAAAATCATTACAGGAAACTATTGCAAAGATTCCTGCGCAGGTTAATGAATTTCATGTGGCGCCACAAGTAAATCCTGAAAGCGGATTGCCTTATCATCAATGGTTAGTAGAGTTTGAAAAAGAACCTGAAAATATGGCTGATTTTAGTGAGCTGATTGACAACACTTTGCAAAAACACAATGCATATTACAAGGACTTAATTAGTGGAGGAATTTTAAAGCCTTTACTCATTACAAAAATTAATAAGAATGGTTTCAGAGATTATATGAAATCAATAGGGAAATTAGGTGGACAAAACAAAGTTCCAAGACTGGCGAATGACAGAAAGATAGCAGATAAATTAAACGCATTTTAATGGAGGAAAAGAAAAAACAAATCGCAATACTTGGTTCTACCGGCTCAATTGGAACCCAGGCTTTGGAGGTTATTAGTGAACATTCAAATTTGTTTGAAGTTGAGGTCTTAACTGCAAATAATAATAGTAAGCTACTGATTGAACAAGCTATTAAATTCAAACCCAATACGGTTGTAATAGCCAATGAAGAAAAATACAAAGAGGTAGATGAAGCTCTTTTTAAGCTAGGCATAAAAGTATTTGCAGGACAACAATCATTAGAGGAGGTTGTAGAGGGAGATAATATTCATGTCGTACTTACGGCACTGGTTGGATACTCAGGATTAAAACCCACAATTAGAGCGATAAAAGCTAAAAAGACAATCGCTTTGGCAAACAAAGAAACTTTGGTTGTTGCTGGAGATTTAATCACAAAATTATGTCTTGAAAATGGAGTAAGAATTTACCCTGTCGATTCTGAACATTCAGCTATTTTTCAGTGCCTGGTTGGAGAAACTTACAATCCTATTGAGAAAATTTATTTAACGGCCTCAGGCGGTCCATTCAGAGGGAGGTTGAGAAATGACTTACTTAACATAACAAAGGCCCAAGCACTGAAACATCCTAATTGGGAGATGGGTGCTAAAATAACAATTGATAGCGCTAGTTTAATGAACAAAGGGTTAGAAGTTATTGAGGCTAAATGGCTATTTGATTTAAAAGCAGAACAGATTGATGTAGTTGTTCACCCTCAATCTATCATTCACTCTGCAGTACAATTTGAAGATGGTTCAATAAAAGCACAATTAGGAGTGCCAGACATGAAATTACCTATACAATATGCATTAGGATTTCCTGAAAGGCTTAAAAATACATTCAAGCGTTTTTCATTTATGGATTATCCTAACTTAACTTTTGAAAAGCCTGACTTGGAAACTTTCCGTAATTTACAATTGGCCTATAATGCTATGGATAAAGGAGGAAATATGCCTTGTATTTTAAATGCCGCAAACGAAATTGCAGTTGCTGCTTTTTTGAAAGATAAAATTGGGTTTTTAAATATGTCTGATTTAATTGCCGATTGTATGGAAAAAATTACTTTTGTTTCCAATCCTACATTGGAGGATTATGTAGCAACAAACAAAGAAACACGAATATTAGCAAACGAATTATTATAAATGGATTTTTTAATAAAAGCAGTACAACTCTTAATGAGTTTATCAATTCTGGTAGTTTTACACGAACTAGGTCATTTTATACCCGCAAAACTATTCAAAACAAGAGTAGAAAAATTCTACTTATTTTTTGATCCTTGGTTTTCGGTTGTAAAAAAGAAAATTGGCGACACTGAGTATGGTATTGGGTGGCTTCCTTTGGGTGGTTATGTTAAAATATCAGGAATGATAGATGAAAGCATGGATAAGGAACAGATGGAAAAACCTGCTGAATCTTGGGAGTTTAGAGCAAAACCAGCATGGCAGAGGCTAATCATTATGTTGGGTGGGGTTACGGTAAATTTGTTTTTAGGAATATTTATTTATTCCATGACGCTTTATACTTATGGCGACAAATATTTGCCAAATGAAAATATTAAAGATGGTATTTGGTGTACAGATGATTTAGCAACAGAAATAGGCTTTAAAAGTGGAGATAAGATTATTTCTGCGGATGGAGTTTTAGTAGATCGATACTCTGATATATTAGAAAAAGTAATTACTTCTAAAGTAATCACTGTACTGAGAGGTGAGGAAGAGGTTGAGCTTAGTATGCCAATAGATTTGATTGATAAATTTCTGAATAATAAAACAAAACTAATTCTATATCCTAGAATTCCTACTATAGTTAGTGGGGTGGAAAAAGGATCAAATGCGGAAATTGGAGGATTGCAAAAAAAGGATATTATAAAAGCGGTTAACGGAATATCTTATTCTTATTTTGATGAATTTAAAGAAGCTCTAAACACACATATTTCAGATACTATTGAGGTGATGGTGGATAGAGGAGGAAAAGAAGTAGAGCTTACGGTTTTGGTTTCTAATGAAGGGACTTTAGGTTTTGCTCCCGCTAACCTTAGTATTGCGCAATTAGAAAAACTAGAAGTTTATAAGTTAGCTTCAGATAAATATGGGTTCTTTGCCGCTTTCCCTGCAGGATACAAAAAAGCGATTAAAAAATTGGGTAGCTATATTTCTCAGTTTAAAATGATTCTTTCTCCAAGTACTGGCGCTTATAAAGGAATGGGAGGTTTTGGAGCTATTGGCTCTATGTTTCCTGCAACATGGAACTGGGAGATATTTTGGAACTTAACCGCTTTTCTTTCATTAATGTTGGCGTTTATGAATATCCTACCTATCCCAGCTTTGGATGGTGGGCATGTTGTTTTCTTACTCTATGAAATGATTGTAGGAAAACCTGCTCCTGAAAAAATTATGGAATATGCCCAAGGGGTAGGAATGATATTATTATTAAGTCTGTTAGTTTTTGCTAACGGAAACGATATACTAAAACTTTTCTAAATTGTTTGAAGCTTTAAGTACATATCACCTAATTATTATCTTTTCGATAACGATAATTATTTCTTATTTTTTCAATTTGTACGCTAAAAAATCAGGAGTGCCAGCCGTACTAATGCTTATCGGGTTGGGTATTAGCATCAACTATGCTCTGCGCTTTTCAGGTGTAGCTAAACCTGATTTGTTTCCTATTTTGGAAGTTTTAGGTGTGGTGGGATTAATTTTAATTGTACTTGAGGCTGCTTTAGACTTGCAGTTGTTAAAAGAAAAAATTGGTTTAATAGTAAAATCCTTTTTGGTAGCTTTAATCGGATTGGGAGCTACTGCATATTTAGCTGCTTTAGCACTTAATTTTTTAATGGAAGTTGAGGTGTTAAATGCACTACTTTATACAATTCCACTATCAATTTTAAGCTCCGCTATCATCCTGCCAAGTATAGGTGATTTGGATAAAGACAAGCGTGAATTCATGATTTACGAAAGCACCTTTTCGGATATTATTGGGATAATTGGTTTTTATAGCGTGTTAACTATGGTAGGCTCTAAAGCAGGGGAGAGCGTATATAGTGAAGTTTTAGGAAACTTAGCCTTAACGGTTATCATCTCTGTTATCATTTCCTATATTCTTATTTATGTGTTTCAAAATATAAAGGGACATGTAAAGCTTTTTTTACTGATTGCTATCCTGTTGTTGTTGTACGCAATTGGAAAAATATTCCATTTATCTTCTCTTATTATCATACTTATTTTTGGTATGATACTTAATAACTACAAAGTATTTTTTAGAGGAAGATTACTAAAGTTACTGAATGAAGAAAAAGTAGATGAAGTGCTAGATGACATGAAAGTAATAACTGCCGAAACTGCTTTTGTGGTTAGGACTTTCTTTTTTATAATTTTTGGTTGGTCAGTTTATTTGGGTTCATTGTTAAGTTTTAAAGTAATTGGTATTGGCTTGGTTATTTTGGCTATTATTTATGCAATAAGAGCAATTGTTTTGTTCCTGTTTAACGGTAGGGATATTGTTACACAATTATTTTTAGCCCCAAGAGGATTGATTACAATACTCCTGTTTTTTGCAATACCCCAAGAGTTCAATATTGGTAAAGAGTTTGAGGGTGTGTTGTTGTTTGTTATTTTGATAAGTTGCCTTATTATGACTTGGTCAATGATTAGTAATAAAAACAAACTCGCAAAAATTGGAGAATATGAGGAAGATGAACTTTTGGGGGAAGAAGAGGTTGTTGAACAGGGTGAAAATTGACTTTATAGTGTTTAACGTCAAGCATCTTAACGAAATCAGCAACT
>JACNFT010000090.1 GCA_014384505.1 Cryomorphaceae bacterium
CAAATGAAATGGATGATGTACTTGATGCCAATCATGTTCCTTGGATTCTTTAACAATTATGCTGCTGGACTTTCTTACTACTATTTCTTAGCAAACATGTTTACTTTCACTCAACAGTATTTCATGAAAATAATGATTAATGAAGATGAAATATTGGCGCAATTGGAAGCGAACAAAAAGAAACCTGCTAAACCAAAATCTAAGTTTCAAAAGAAATTAGAGGACATGCAGAAAAAACAAGAGCAACAATTAAAGGGTAAAAAGAAAAAATAAATCTAACTTATTTTTCTCAAAAAAAGTTCCATTCCTTTTTGCTTCTCAATATCTAGGTTATAGGAAATTTTATTATTCAAATAATCTTCAGGGTTTTCACAATTCGGGTAACTATCACCTTCTATTGCTAAGGCCATATCAATATCGCTTAATCCTTTTTCAAGGGCTTTATTAAAGGAAACAATAAAATCCTGAGGTAGTTTTGTATTCGCTACCCAAGCGGCAAACACAAAGGGCAAACCTGTCATTTCTTTCCAAATAGCTGACAAATCATAAATATAGGCATGCTTAGTATTTAAAGCAAAAGCCCTATCACCTATCACCAAAGCGGCATGGTTTCCTTTTATATTTTCTTCAAAACCAACATTCGCTTTTTTAAGTTCAGGATTCAATTGCCAATATTCATTCAATAAAATTTTAAGCAATGCCACAGAAGTACGCGATTGATAATCCAACGCTATACTTTCAATTTCTTCAATAGGAACATCCGAATACAAACAAACCGTATCCACAGAACCATTAGCGCCTATGCAATAGTCCGAAATGATATGAGCCTCTTTTAATTTTGGAATAACAACAACAGGAACTAAGGCTAAATCTACAGTCCCATTAATAAGTTTATCAGCACAAATAGAAGGATAGTCCAACTGCAAATCTATAATCTTTATCAGCTCACTTTGTTTTAACCCATGTATAAAAGGTATCGTATTTAAATAAGAAACAGCTGATATTTTTAGCATCAGAAAAGTAAAATATAAATGATATAACAACTAGTACACAATTTTAGAATAGTACCTGCGATAAAACCCCAAAGTGCACCAAAAGCTATTTTCACTTCATTGCTATTCGCTTCAATTTTTGCACCAATATAAGCACCAACAAAAGCGCCTACTAAAATCCCAAAAGGTGGAAACAAGAAAATTCCTAACAACATACCTACTACCGAACCTCTAATTGCATACTTACCACCACCTGCTTTTTTTACGCCATATATCTGGAGATAATAATCTAAAACAGTAACAAAAACTACCAATACTGCCAGCCAGAAAATAAAATTAACGTCCATTTTGCTAATAAAAAAATGAGAAAGTAACAAACCCAAATAAGAAAGAGGAGGGCCAGGCAAAGCAGGAATAATACTTCCTATTAATCCTAGAAGCAATAAGATTCCAATTCCAATCATTATTAGTATTTCCATTTACCAAAAGTAGTAAAAAAGCAAATGTAAAATTCATTTCTCAAAGAACATCTTATTTAAAATGCTTAAATTTGCAACTCTAATTAACAAAAGAAAAAATGGCACTTACTCCTTTAACTGCAGTTACCCCGATTGACGGAAGATATATCAGTAAAACGTCTAGCCTACAAGCATACTTTTCTGAAGCTGCTTTAATAAAATTCAGAGTACAGGTTGAAATAGAATATTTTATTGCACTTTGCAATAGCTCTATTATTCAACTAAATCATTTTCCTAGTGATAAATTCTCAGAATTAAGAGATTTATATACAAATTTTAAAGAAAGTGATGCCCAAAGAATTAAGGACATTGAAAGCATTACTAACCATGATGTAAAAGCAGTAGAATACTTTATTAAAGAAGAATTTGATAAATTAGGACTACAAGAGTTTAAAGAGTTTATCCATTTCGGATTAACTTCACAAGACATCAATAATACTGCAGTTCCTTATTCTATAAAAGAAGCTATAAACAAAATTTATTTACCTCAATTAACTGAAATTGTTACTTTACTAAAAGATAGGGCTCAGCAATGGAAAGCAATTCCATTGTTAGCCCGCACACACGGACAGGCTGCTTCACCAACAAGAATGGGAAAAGAAATTCAAGTATTTGTTGAGCGTATTGAAAAGCAACTATTCCTTTTAGAAACAATTCCTTTTAGTGCAAAGTTTGGTGGCGCAACAGGTAACTTTAATGCACATCATGTTGCTTTTCCTGAAATTGATTGGGTAAGTTTTTCCAACAACTTTACAGCTGATGCTTTAGGATTGGAAAGACAACAAACTACTACTCAAATTGAGCATTACGATAATTTGGCAGCACTCATGGATAACATCAGTAGAATCAATACTATTTTAATTGATTTCTCTAGAGATATCTGGACTTATGTTTCTATGGATTATTTCAAACAAAAAATAAAAAAAGGAGAAGTAGGTTCATCAGCAATGCCACACAAAGTAAATCCTATTGATTTTGAAAATGCAGAAGGTAACTTAGGAATGGGAAATGCAATTTTCTCATTCTTATCTAGCAAACTACCTATCTCTCGCTTACAAAGAGATTTAACTGACAGTACCGTTTTAAGAAATATTGGCGTTCCTTTTGCACATACCCTTATCGCTTTCGCATCATTAAACAAAGGAATAAATAAGTTAATTATTAATGAAGAAAATATTGCTGCTGACTTAGAAAAAAATTGGGCAGTAGTAGCAGAAGCTATTCAAACAATATTAAGAAGAGAAGGCTATCCTAACCCTTATGAAGCACTAAAGGAATTAACAAGAACTAACTCAGTAATTAATGCCGAAAGCATTGCTTCATTCATTGACACTTTAACTGTTAATGATACTATTAAAACTGAATTGAAAGCAATTACACCTAGTAATTACACTGGAATATAAATATAATCCTGAACTTAATTTAGAAACTTAGTTTATTCTTTTCCAAATAATCTTCCCAATTCCACATAAAGTGTGTCAATAGATTCTTCAGCTCATTGTAAAATATAGGGTTTGGCTTATTCTTTCTCTTAAACAAATCCCCTTGAAATTCGTTAATATTATATTTTTCAAAAATACCATACGCCATAGCGCTTATAGGATATTCGTTATCAATTAATAACTCATTAAAATAATTCTCATAATCCAAGAAACGCTCAATTGCTAAATGCTGTTCACTTTCAGGCAATTCTTTATGCAGTTCATCCAAAATATATCCTCTTAAGGTTGCTGAATCCTTTTCTTCAAAAAAGGTATCTAAATTTCGTATATTTCCTAAAAATACAATATTCCTAAACCAATCAATATCAATGTCTGTAAGATTCGGATTGTCTTCTAAATTATTGTTATTGTTAATGAAATCCTTAATTTCAACAAAGCCAACTTCAATTACATTGTTAAGTAAATTCACATAAATAGTAGCAGCAAGTTTAGCCTTTACTTTTTTCTTTTTTGATAATAATCCTAAAAACTTTATCATATAAATTATAGATTAAAATGTGATTTTGCTTCTTCCATTATTTGTTTTCCAATTGCAAAACAGGCTGTAGCAGCTGGTGAAGGAGCATTTAACACATGTATATTTTTTTTATTTTTAATTATTTTAAAATCATCAATTACCTCACCATCACTACCTAAGGCCATAGCTCTCACCCCACTTCTACCTTCTACAATATCCTCCATTTTTAATGTTGGCATCATCTTTTGTAATTCCTTCAAAAATAAAGATTTTGAGAACGCCCTTTTATACTCATTGAGTCCAAATTTCCAATGATTTATGAACAATCGCCAAGTACCCACAAAACCAAGGGCTTGTACTGTATCTCTCATGCTAAAATCTGTCTTATTATAACCTTCTCTTTTAAAGGTAAACACAGCATTAGGCCCACATTCAATATCACCATTCGACATTCTTGTAAAATGAACTCCTAAAAAAGGAAATTCTGGATTAGGTACCGGATAAACTAAATTATTAATTTTCGATTTAGCATGCTCGGCTAACTCATAATAATCTCCTCTGAAGCCAACAATCTGCATATCTAACTTCACATTATCTTTTACTGCTAACCTATCAGCAAACAAGCCACCACAAAAAATGATATGTTTAACATTAAACACCCCTTTTGTTGTACTGATGTTAACATCATTATAATCCAAGACTTCACAATCTGTAATCACTTTACTATTCGGGTTTTCAGACAATAAGAGCTCAGATAACTTATTCGTTATTCCTTTATAATCTATGATACCTGCCTCAGGAACCCAAAGCGCTTTTAATCCTACAATATTAGGTTCTATCTTCTTAAATTCATCAGGATTTAACAATTCTAATCCTAACAAACCATTCTTTTCTCCATTATCTTTTAAGCCTTCTAATCGCTTAGCTTCAAGAGAGTTTATAGCAACAACCAATTTACCACAAACTTCATATTTAATATTATGTTCTTTAGAAAATGAAACTAAATCTTTCCTGCCATCAACACAATTTTTAGCCTTTAAGGAACCATTCTTGTAATATAAGCCTGAATGAATTACGCCTGAATTTCGACCAGTTTGATGAAAAGCCAATTCTTTTTCTTTTTCAAAAACTACAATATTAAGTCTTGTGAATTCTCTTTGTATTTGATAAGCAGTAGCCAAGCCCACAATTCCACCCCCTACTATGGCTATATCAAATTGTTTATTTTGATTATTGATAAACTATTTTTTAAGTGTAAAAACTCTAGAAATATTAAAGCCAAAATAAATATCTCCATTAGACCATTCCCCATTAGTTTCATGTATAAAAGCACGTTCAAACATGGCTGCTGAATTGCTTAAATGCAATTGAAAAACATGACCTCCTGTTTCAATATCAATCCCTAAGGAAAGAGGATTAACACTGTTCTCCTTTTTTAATTGAAGAAAGTACTCTGCATTGAGTGAAATTCTTGAAGTTAATTTATGCCTTGCTCCTAAGCCAATAGAAAGTAAATCATGTGCATCACCTTTGGTAACTACATTTTTATGCACTATTGTTGGGCTTAGCTGAACAGACAAATTACTATTGATTTTACGTGCAACCAAAAATTGATAAACATAGCTCATTTGGTCCGTCATAACATAACTTTCTTTTTGCATATCCTCCCATATTGACTGCTTAAAAAAAACAGAAGAATACCAAACCAAACTAAAAGGGAAAGCATCCTCCCCCTTGCTTTGGCTCACTAATTTTATTTTTGTATTCGCATCAATTGTTTTTAAGAATGAACTTCTACCCAGACCAATTGAATACCAATCATTCACTCCATAATCTAAACCAAAACGAACTTGTGCGTTATCCAATCCATATAAATTATAAGCCCCAGAATTTAAGGTGCCAAATCTATGCTGAATCAAGAAAAGTAAATCTCCTTTACTAACCAACTCTACGGATTGACTATTTACAATTTTCACTCCTTTAAAAGTAGAACTAATTTTGTAGTTTGAATCATCATTTAACAAATGCATCAAATCATCTTGGGCAAAAATAATTACAGGAAAAAAAAGTAATATTAACAGTATCCTCTTCATCTATATTTCTTTTAATTTTGCTTTTACAGTAACTTCAATCTCTTCAGCAATATTGTACATTACTATTTTAGGAATTTTAATTTTATAATCTTTAAGTTGAATAGTAAAAGTAGCATCAATCATAATACTATCATCACTTTTCACTAAACTCCCCTTCACATCAACTTCATTGGATTCCCCATGAATTTTTAAAGTCCCTGTTGCTAATGATACTTTATTAAGTTTGCCTATATTTCCTGAAAAGGAAGCTTTAGGAAACTTATCAGATTCTAAATAATTCTCATTAAAATGTTCTTGCATTAGAGGTTTAGGGAAAATAAAATCTGAGATATTGAGCTGAAATACTAACTGCTTTGTTTCGGCATCATACACAGCACTTACTTTATTATTTCTTGCAGATATATCCTCTATAGGTGCTTCAGAAAAAAATGAAATCTCTGCTTGCTTTGTAATAAATCGTTGAGAATAAAGATTAGAACTATACAATAATAATATGAAAAAAATTATCTTATTCACAATCTGCCCATTTTTGAATAATATTAATCTCTGATTCTGACAAAGGAGGACTTCCATATTGAGGCATAGTACGATTTATAACTTCTTCTTTTAACGAATAGTTTCTTAAGGCCTCAGTTACACCATCATATGACCCAAGAATAGCAGGCATATTAGCTGTTGTGGAATGACAAGATATACAATTATTCTCAATTATTGGTTGCACCAATTCAAAATATACTTGCTCATCAGGTACACAAACAACTTCAGGAAGTTCATTCCAAGTACAAGATGTGAAAATAAATAAACTAAATAAAAAAAGAAATCTTATCATAAAGCAA
Source organism: Cryomorphaceae bacterium (assembly GCA_014384505.1). GTDB lineage: Bacteria > Bacteroidota > Bacteroidia > Flavobacteriales > BACL11 > UWMA-0277. The sequence goes on from JACNFT010000090.1 coordinate 6,399, forward strand.
AACTACAAAAAACTAATTAATATCTGCTTGCTTATCATCTGGTCTGTTAAATAAAATAAGACCAATCAATAATAACAAAACTACAACCCACAGTGCCATTTGCTGACTATGAAATTTAGTTATAATTCCAAAAAGTAAAGGACCCAAAAATGAAGTTGCTTTGCCTGTAAGCGCAAAAAAACCAAAAAATTCATTTTGTTTTTCTTTTGGTGTAAGGCTTGCCATTAATGATCGACTGCAAGATTGATTCGGACCAACCATAAAACCAAGTAAGACCCCTGCAACCCAAAACCATTCTTTCGGATGAGTTGTATCAGGAGATTGGTATGCTATTAATGTTGCTATAATCAAAACAAATAGAGAAATATTAATAACCTTATTGGCACCAATTTTATCTTCAATATATCCAAATAAAAATGACCCAACACCAGCACAAAGATTTAATACAATTCCAAGCATCATCACTTCTTCAAAACTAAAATCTAAAGTACCTACAGCATACACTCCTCCTAAAGCGAAAATGGTAATTAGGCCATCATTAAAAAATAATCTAGCAATCAAAAATCTATAAATCTTTCGATAATTAGAAATACTATTAAATGTATCCTTTAGAGAATGAAAAGAAGAATAAATATGAAGTTTATTAAATTTTTCTCTTTTCTTGTCATTCACAAATAAGAAAGTAGGAATACTAAATAACAAAAACCAAACTCCAACAAGAATATTTATTTTTCTAATTTCATCAGGATTATTAATGTCAAATAGGAATAAAGATAAAAACAATGCTAGTAAACCACCTAAAAACCCTAATCCCCAAGCATAGCCTGAAATCCTACCAATATTTTTAGAATTAGATAAGTCTGGCAAATAAGAATTGCAAAAAACACTCCCCATTTCAAAAGCAATATTTGCAATCACAAAACAAGTTAGTGCATAATACACTTCACCTTGAGTTGGAAAATACAATAAAATAGAAAATAATGCACATATCAATGTGGAAAGAATAAGAAAGAGCTTACGATAGCCGCCTCTATCAGCCAAAGCACCAAGTATAGGAGAAAGTAGAGAAACTACAACAGCAGTAATTGCAATAGCATTAGTCCATAAAAAAGTTCCTTCCTGCTCATTAACAGCAATTACTTTTACAAAAAAGGCACTATAAATAAAAGTAACAATAATAGTTGTAAAAGGCTGGTTAGCGAAATCGTATAACGACCAAGCAAAAACTTCCTTTCTATTTTTAATTTTAAATACACTCATAAAGGTTGCCAATACTACACAATTTATTTCAGAAAACTAATTTAAGTTATCCTATTAAAAATTATACATTTGCATTCCAAAATTATAAATATGAATTTAGAAGGAATAATAAATGTTGCTGGTAAACCAGGACTTTACAAGGTAGTTTCAAAAGGAAATAATACAGTAATTGTTGAATCATTTACAGATGGTAAAAAATCTCCTTTATATTCTGACAACCAAGCAAATATGCTTGAAGAAATAGGAATATATACTTATGATGACACAAAACCTTTATCAGAAATTTTTGATGATATTGCAAAAAAAGAAAATGGAGAACAAGCCTTAAACCATAAATCTTCTACTAATCAATTAACTACTTATTTCAGAGAAATTCTTGCTGATTATGATGAAGAAAGGGTTTACATTTCTGATATTAAGAAAGTAATACAATGGTATAATGCTATGCAAAAAAAAGGATTAATTGAATTACCTAAAGTAGAAAAGAAAGAGGTTAAAAGTCCAAAGAAAAAATCTACAACTAAAAAATAATAATTATGGAAAATACAATTACAATACCAACTCGTCCAATAAGAAAATTTGTTCCTGAAGATTTAGTTATAAATTCTTGGAATAAAATTAAATCCTTATTTGATAACTTAGTTGATAGAGAGATTTCTTCTGCTCTTGAATTAGAGCAATTGATGTTAGACCAATCAGAACTTTCAGCAGTTTTAGAGGAAGATATGGCTTGGCGTTATATCAAAATGAATATTGATACTACTGACAAAGAATTAGGAGAACAATTTTCATTTTGGATTAAAGAAATATCACCAAATACAGCTCCTTATGCTCACAAATTAAATTTAAAATTAGTTAACAGTCCTTATTTAAAAGACCTTGACCAAGAAAAATACCGTATCTATTTAAGAAGTGTGAAAAAACAAATTGAAATTTTTCGAGAAGATAATATTCCTTTGTTTACTACAATGGAAGAAAAGCAACAGCAATATGGTGCTATTTCAGCCAAAATGTCAATTGAAGTAGATGGTAAAAAGATGACTATGCAGAAAGCTGCACTATTGTTAAAAAGTACGGATAGAGCTAAAAGAGAAGAAATTTATAATAAGATAAGTAGCAGAAGGTTGCAAGATGAAAAGGCATTAGATGATTTATTTGATGAATTAATTTCTTTAAGACAGCAAATTGCAAAAAATGCTAACTTTGATAACTATCGGGATTATATGTTTGCCGCTATGGGTCGTTTTGATTACACTCCTAAAGATTGTTTTAATTTTCATGATGCAATAGCAAAAGAGATTGTCCCAATAATTAATTCTTTTGAACAAAAAAGAAAAAATAAATTAGGAAATGAGTCCTATAAACCTTGGGACACATCTGTTGATGTTGATGGACTTCATCCTTTAAAACCTTTTGATGGAGGAACAGAACTTACTGATTTATCCATTGAATGTTTCAATAGATTAAGACCTTATTTTGGAGAATGTCTTTCCACAATGAAGGCCATGAAACACTTGGATTTAGAATCAAAAAACGGAAAAGCCCCTGGAGGTTTTATGTACCCACTTTATGAAATTGGTGTGCCATTTATTTATATGAATGCTGTTGGTTCTCAAAGAGATCTTGTCACTATGGTTCATGAAGGAGGGCATGCTGTTCATTCTTTCTTAAGTAGAGATTTATCCTTAACAGAATTTAAATCTACTCCTTCTGAAGTTGCTGAATTAGCTTCTATGGCAATGGAACTTTTATCTATGGATCATTGGGATGTTTTCTATAAAGATAAAGCTGATTTAAAAAGAGC
>JACNFT010000080.1 GCA_014384505.1 Cryomorphaceae bacterium
AGGAACTGATCATTGGGATACACTTTTAATGGAAAGAGCTGTAAGTAGTGGAACTCTAGTATTATCTGAATTTACTAGAAATGCAATCTCAAAATTTAAAAAGAAATAATGAGTAAAAACCTCTCCAAAGAAATTTATAAAAAGGCATTTTCATTGATGTGTACTGCACGTGCTATGAGCGATTTATATGAAGAAAATTCAGCTGTTACTTCAAAGTATGTACATGCTACATCCAAAGGGCATGAAGCCATTCAATTGGCAGTTGGCTTACAATTAACTGAAAACGATTGGATAGCACCTTACTACCGTGATGACTCTATTTTATTGGGGATTGGAATGCAACCTTACGAACTCATGTTGCAATTATTATGTAAGAAAGATGACCCATTTTCTGGGGGTAGAACCTATTATTGCCACCCTTCTTTAAAAAGAGAAGGATTTCCAAAAATACCACATCAATCTTCCGCAACAGGAATGCAAGGTATACCAACAACAGGAGTAGCAATGGGAATTCAATACCAAGAAAAGGAAGGATTAACGAACCCTAAAAAAGGAGAAGAACCAGTAACGGTTTGTTCTTTTGGTGATGCAGCAATTACGGAAGGAGAAGTTGCAGAGGCTTTCCAAATGGCAGCACTTAAAAAATTACCAATCTTGTATTTGGTACAAGATAATGAATGGGATATATCTGCTCATGCTTCAGAAGTAAGAGCGGTAGATGCTACCCATTACGCAAAAGGTTTCGGACTAAAAACCTACACGATTGACGGAACTGATTTTACAAAATCATACCAAACAATTCAGAATGCATTTATAGAAATTAGAGATAAAAGAACGCCAATACTAATTCATGCAAAAGTTCCTCTATTAAATCATCATACATCAGGTGTGAGAATGGAATGGTACCGTGATGATTTAGAAGAAGCAAAAAGTAGAGATCCTCTTCCAAAACTAAAAACTGAACTTTTAGCTAATGGTTTTACTAAGCAAGATTTAGTTGAAATTGAAAAAAAAGCTACAAAAACGGTACATTCAGATTACCAAAAAGCATTAAAAGCAGAAGACCCAAATCCTGAGGATTTATTCTCTCACGACTATGCCCCTACTCCTATATTGGAAGAAAAAGGAGATAGAGCACCTAAAAATAAAGAGGCGACTGTAATGGTTGATTCTGCCCTATTTGCAATAAAAGAAATTATGGCAAAACATCCTGAATCTTTATTGTACGGACAGGATGTAGGAAAACGATTAGGTGGTGTATTCCGTGAGGCAGCAACGCTAGCAGAAACCTTTGGAGACAACAGAGTATTCAACACACCAATACAAGAAGCTTTTATTATTGGAAGTACAGTGGGTATGTCGGCAGTAGGATTAAAACCAATAGTAGAAGTTCAATTTGCTGATTATATTTGGCCTGGACTAAACCAACTTTTTACAGAGGTAAGTCGTTCCAATTATTTATCAAACGGAAAATGGCCAGTAAGCTGTATTATCCGTGTTCCTATTGGTGCATATGGTAGTGGAGGCCCTTATCATTCTTCTTCTGTGGAATCGGTATTGGCACAAATAAGAGGAATAAAAATTGCTTACCCTTCTAATGGTGCGGACTTAAAAGGATTAATGAAATCCGCTTTTTACGACCCTAATCCTGTAGTTATTTTAGAACATAAAGGATTGTATTGGAGTAAAATAAAAGGAACAGAAAAAGCAAAAACTATTGAACCGTCAGAAGATTATATAATTCCTTTTGGTAAAGGAAGAATCGCTTTAGAATCAGATAATTCGGATAACACCATTTGTATTATTACCTACGGAATGGGAGTACATTGGGGACTAAATGCAGCAAAAAACCATAAAGGAAAAGTAGAAATTGTAGATTTAAGAACTATCAATCCTATTGATGAATACTTAGTTTTTGAGAGAGTAAACAAGCACGGAAAATGTTTAGTACTCACGGAAGAACCTTATAATAATTCCTTTGCACAAAGTTTAGTAGGTAGAATACAAGAACATTGTTTTGAAAAATTAGACGCCCCTGTTTATGTTATGGGATCAGAGAATTTACCTGCCATTCCGTTAAACTCAACTTTGGAAGCAAGGATGTTACCAAATACAGAAAAAGTAAGTGAAAAGATTGGAGGGATTTTAGCGTACTAAATATTAGCTCCTCTTTTTTTAGGTTGTATTGTAAAGTAATTAACTAATCTGCGAATAATTCCTAAAATCATAAACGTTAATAAATATCTTTTTGGAGCATTCTTGAAAGAAAAAATTATAAACCATGTTTACACTAATTTTAAACTAAAAAAACACCTAACACGCTCCTACTCGCTATTTTAAAATCTTAAAACTAGTAATTGACAACTAATTACTATCTTTGCTCTATGAAACAATGGAAAGAAATTATTGAGGCAGCTTGGGAAAACCGAGAATTGTTAAAAGAAAATACAACTCAGGATTGTATACGCACCATTATTGAACAAATTGATAAAGGGCACTTGCGAACTGCCGAACCTACTGATGATGGTTGGAAAGTTAATGATTGGGTGAAAAAAGCGGTTATCCTTTATTTTCCTATTCAAAAAATGGAAACCATTGAAATTGGCCCTTTGGAATTTCATGATAAAATGAAACTAAAAAGCGGCTATGCCAAGCTTGGTGTTCGTGTTGTACCCCATGCAGTAGCCCGTTATGGTGCTTATTTAGCACCTGGTGTTATTATGATGCCCTCTTATGTAAACATTGGCGCTTATGTGGATAGCGGCACTATGGTGGACACTTGGGCAACCGTAGGTTCTTGTGCTCAAATTGGTAAAAATGTACACCTTTCTGGTGGTGTTGGTATTGGTGGCGTACTCGAACCCGTACAAGCTGCACCCGTTATTATTGAAGATGATGCTTTTATCGGTTCTCGCTCAATAGTAGTTGAAGGGGTAAGAATTGAAAAAGAAGCAGTACTTGGGGCTAATGTCGTACTTACCGCCTCCACCAAAATTATTGATGTCAGTGGTGAAACACCTATAGAATATAAAGGAGTTGTTCCTAGCCGATCAGTAGTAATACCTGGTACTTACAACAAAGAATTTCCTGCCGGAAATTTTGGCGTACCTTGTGCCCTTATTATTGGTAAGCGGAAAGAAAGCACCAACAAAAAAACATCATTGAATGATGCCCTTAGAGAATATAATGTAGCCGTATAATGAGAATAGGATTTGATGCAAAACGAGCGTTTTTAAACGATACTGGTCTAGGTAACTATTCCCGTGATGCTATTCGTGTACTTTCTCATTTTTATACGGATAACAAATATTTCCTTTACACCCCTAAAGAAAAAGAAAATAGTCGTTTAGATTTTTTAGATGAGAGTAATAATACATTCGTCCGTACACCACAATCCTTAATTAATAAAGCTTTAAAATCCTATTGGAGAAGTAAAAGTATTGTCCGTGATTTATTCACCAATAAAATAGATATCTATCATGGGTTAAGCCATGAGCTTCCCTTAGGAATTGAAAAAACAAATATCAAAACAGTAGTTACTATTCATGATTTGATTTTTATTCGCTATCCGCATTTATTCCGAACAATAGATAGGAAAATCTATTATAAAAAATTCAAATCAGCCTGCCAAAGAGCCGATAAAATAATTGCTATTAGCCAACAAACAAAAAAAGACATCATTGATTTCTTTTATATTCCTGAAAAAAAAATTGAAGTGGTTTATCAAGGATGTAATGCTGTTTTTCATCATCCAATAGCTGATAATACAAAGCAAGCAGTACAAGAAAAATATAATGTACCAAAGGATTACTTGCTTAGCGTTGGTAGTATTGAAGAGCGAAAAAACTTACTGACTATTTTAAAAGCTTTGAAAGAACTTCCTAACCAAAAACTAATTGTTATTGGTAACGGAAAAGCTTACAAAATAAAATGTTTACGTTTTATTTCCAAGTACAACCTATCCAATAGAGTGCTGTTTTTATCTGGCTTAAACTTAGCAGAAATGGCAGCTATTTATCAAAATGCACAAATACTTATTTACCCTTCTATTTTTGAAGGATTTGGCATTCCTATTTTAGAAGCTTTATTTTCCAAAACTCCAGTTATAACATCCAAAGAAGGATGCTTTGCTGAAGCAGGAGGTGCTTTTTCAAAATACATCAATCCGCTTTCTGTTGAGCAAATGAAAGAGGCTATTCTAGAAATCCTAAATTCTAAGCAAGTACAAGAAAAAATGAAAACCGAAGGATTACAACATGCACAGAATTTTACTGACCATAAAATAGCGGATAACTTAATGAAGGTATATTCCAACCTTCTAAGATGAAAACCAGTTTAGTAATTGCTACTTATAATTGGCCAAAAGCTCTGGAACTAGTATTATTAAGCCTACTTAAACAAAGTGTTTTGCCAAATGAAATACTTATTGCTGATGATGGCTCTACCAAAGAAACTAAACAATTAATTGAACGCTATTCAAGCAAGTTCAAATCAGGGATAAAACATATTTGGCAAAAAGATGATGGGTTTCAAAAAACAAGCATCCTTAACAAATCAATTGCTAAAGCCACTGGAGATTATATCATTCAAATTGATGGTGATATAATTATTCATACTCACTTTATAAAGGATCATGTTCAAATGGCTAAAAAAGGTTTTTTCATACATGGTAGTAGAACATTTTTAAATGAAAAAAAAACCCAAAAAGCAATAAAAAATTCAATAATTAATTTTTCCATTTTTAGTCCTGGAATAACAAATCGATTTAACAGTTTACATTCTTTATTTTTATCTAAAATTTTAAGCAATAAAAATAAAAATCTAAAAGGAACTAGAGGCTGTAACTTCTCTTTCTGGAAACATGATTTTATTAAAGTAAATGGATACAATGAAGATATGACTGGATGGGGAAAAGAAGACACTGAACTTTCAGTAAGGCTAATGAATAGTGGCTTACAAAAACTAAAATTAAAATGCTTAGCAGTTTGTTATCATTTACATCATAAAATATTATCCAAAGAAGGATTAAATATTAACAATTCTATCTTACTGCTAGTTGTTAAAGAAAAAAGAGAGATTTGCATTAATGGAATCAACAAATATGCAAACAGAAATAGATAAAGCTTTAGCTACATTAAAACAAGGAGGGATAATCCTATACCCTTCCGACACTATTTGGGGAATAGGTTGTGATGCTACAAATACTGATGCAATAGCAAAAATATTTAAACTTAAAAAACGAGCAGATAGCAAAGCTCTCATTTCATTAGTAGCTAGTAAAGAACAACTTAAATCTATTACTGAAAATATCCCTGATTTAGATATTACATCAAGCCCAACAACTATTATTTATCCTAACGTAAAAGGACTAGGCGAAAACCTTTTAGCAGAAAATGGTTCAGCAGCAATCCGAATTGTTCAAGATACATTTTGCCAAAAACTTATTCTATCATTTGGAAAAGCAATTGTTTCTACTTCTGCAAACATTAGTGGAGAAATGGCACCAAAACAATTTTCAGAAATTTCAAAGGAAATAAAAAACAATGTTGATTATATCGTAAATTTGCGTCAAAATGAACTAATGTCTACTCCTTCATCTATCCTAATGATAAATGAAGACACTAGCATTACAAAAATTAGATAGTGAATTACTCTTCTGCATTAAATAACCCAATTTTTAAAACCATACAACTTGCAAGTGATGAGTTAAATTACCCTACCTATGTAGTTGGTGGTTGGGTTCGTGATTTGTTACTAAACAGAAAACAAGAGAAAACAGATATTGATTTTGTTTGTATTGGAAGCGGAATAAAACTAGCAGAAAAAGTAAGTTCCTTGCTAGGGAATAAAGCTACTTTCAAAGTGTTTAAAAACTTTGGTACAGCCATGATTCATTACAAAGGTGAAGATTATGAATTTGTAGGTGCTCGAAAAGAATCATATCGTTCAGATTCTCGTAAACCAATAGTTGAAAATGGCACTTTAGAAGATGACCAGAATAGAAGAGATTTTACCATTAACGCAATGGCAATCCAACTAAATGCAAATAATTATGGTACATTAATTGATCCTTTTAACGGAAAAGAAGATTTAAAAAATAAAATTATTCGTACTCCATTAAATCCTGATATTACTTATTCTGATGACCCATTAAGAATGATGCGAGCAGTGCGTTTCGCCACTCAATTGGATTTTTCAATAGAAAAACAATCATTAAAATCAATTTCAGATAATACTGAACGCTTAAGCATAATTTCTCAAGAAAGAATTACTGAAGAACTTAACAAAATCATATTATCAACCACACCATCAAAAGGGTTTAAATTATTATTCAACACTCAATTATTACACCAATTTTTCCCTCTAATGTGTAAGTTGCAAGGAGTAGAACTGATAGGTAAATTTGGACACAAGGATAATTTTTATCACACCCTTGAAGTGCTGGATAACATTAGTAAAAACACCAATAACCTTTGGTTAAGATGGGCAGCAATACTGCACGATATTGCAAAACCACAAACAAAAAAATATGAACAAGGACATGGATGGACTTTCCATGCACATGAATTTTTTGGCGGAAAATTGGTTCCTAAAGTTTTTAGAGAGTTAAAGTTACCGCTTAACGAAAAAATGAAGTATGTGCAAAAATTAGTAACGCTACATTTGAGACCTATCATTTTAGCAAAAGATATAGTTACCGATTCTGCCATAAGGCGTTTACTCTTTGATGCTGCAGATGATATAGATGATTTAATGACACTATGTGATGCCGATATTACTTCAAAAAATGAAAAGAAAGTAAAAAAGTATCTGAAAAATTTTCAATTAGTAAGAAGAAAGCTAAAAGAAGTAGAAGAAAAAGATCAGATCCGAAACTTCCAACCTCCTGTTGATGGTAAGGAAATAATGGATTTATTTTCCATTAAGGCCGGACGAGAAATTGGAATTCTAAAAAATGCAATAAAAGATGCAATACTTGATGGAACAGTTAAAAATGATAAAGAACAAGCATTAGCATTCATCATAAAAAAAGCAAAAGAATTAAATTTACAACCAGTAAAATGAAAAGCATAATACAAGTACACTTAGAATATAAAAAAGATGTTATTCGTGATATTGAAATTAACTCTACTAGTAACTTAGAAGAGTTACATAAGGCTATTGTAAGTGCCTTTAAGCTAGATAAAAATGAACTTGCTTCCTTTTATATAACAAATGATGAATTTGAATTACTACAAGAAATACCTCTTTTTAGTGTAGAAGATAAAGAAAATTCTATGCTAGGAATGTCTGACATTATTCTTTCATCTATCCTAAAAGAAGAAGGAACTCAATTACTTTATGTTTATGATTTTATGAAAATGTGGCGATTCTTGATTACACTTACTGAAATAACTGAAGAACAAATAACTATTTCAAAATGTATTAAGTCAGTAGGAATTATGCCAGAAGATGCACCTGAAATAAGCTTTAAAGCTGAGAAAGAATTTGACCCTTTTGGTGATGCCTTTGATGATTTTGATGAATTTAAAGTGTATGAACAAGAATACTAAGAAAATAATCCTAATTGTTGGACCAACGGCAGTTGGTAAAACAGCACTTAGCATTGAGCTTGCAAATGCGTTAAATACTGAAATAATTTCATGTGACTCAAGGCAATTTTATAAAGAATTAAAAATTGGTTCGGCACCACCCAACGCTAAAGAACTAGCAGCAGCAAAACACCATTTCATTCATCATTTATCTGTCTCAGAAAATTATAATGCTGGAGAATTTGAAATAAATGCAATTGCTAAGATAAAAGAACTTCATAAAACAAAAGATACTATTATTGTTGTTGGAGGTTCGGGGTTATATGTTGATGCAATTTGTAAAGGGTTTGACAAAATGCCTGAAATACCTGATCAAATACGAATAAAACTTAATTCAAAATTAAACGAAAAAGGAATCACTTGGCTACAAGATGAAGTAAAAGAAATAGATCCTGACTTTTACACTACTTGTGATCAGCAAAACCCTCAACGCCTTTTAAGAGCTTTAGAAATATTTATAGCTACTGGAGAAACCTTTTCTTCTTATAAGTCAGCAACACCAAAAAAGCGCCCTTTTGAAATTATTAAAATTGGGTTGACAACTGAAAGAGAAATACTATACAAAAGAATAAATACACGTGTAGATAAAATGCTAGAAAACGGACTACTTGAAGAAGTGGAGTTACTTATCCCTTTTCAAAAAAAAAATGCATTACAAACAGTTGGCTATAAAGAGATATTTTCTTTTTTCAATAATGACTGTACTCTTGAAAAAGCAGTAGAAAATATTAAACAAAATACGAGAAGATTTGCAAAGCGACAGCTTACTTGGTTCCGAAAAGATAAAAATACAAAGTGGTTTGAACCCAATCAACTTGATGAAATAAAAACTTTTATCGGAGTATAATTACACTCCCTTTTATTGCATCAAACCCATTTCCAATTTCAATAGAGTAAAAATAAGCCCCCTCAGGAACATCATTTCCATTTTCATTCTTACCATCCCAAGGCGTAGAATAACCAACAGATTGGAAAAGCAACCTACCATATCTACCATATATTCTAACTTCAGAATCACTATACAAGAAAGTACTTTCTAGATTCCAAGTATCATTTACATTATCTCCATTAGGAGTGAACACATTCGGCACACACTCAGCACTTATAGTTGCAATTGTAAAAGATGTATCCTCAGTACAAGCATTATAATCCATTACGGTAACAGTATGATTTCCTGGATTCAAACCCAAATTAATTGAATTCTCTATATTTCCATTCGGCCAAACATAAGTATAAGGTGCAGTACCTCCAGCTGCATCAGCAGTGATAATTACATCCAAATTTTCCAAATTACATTCAATAATAAACTCAGCAGGATCTAAAGTAATTAATAACGGATCAATATCAAAATCTTCACGAAAAATACAATCAAAAGTATCTGTTACCTCAACCCAATGAGGACCAGGACAAATATTAGCATGTGCTAAAGTTTCACCATTATCCCAAAGATAAGTATACGGTGGGCTTCCCCATAAATTTGAGTCAGGAAAAACTGTTGTTAATGTTATATCCACAATACCATTCGGTAAGTAATAAGTAGCTATTAACGTGTCAATTACTGAACAATTAGTAGTGTTATCATTAGTGGTAACAAAATAAG
>JACNFT010000036.1 GCA_014384505.1 Cryomorphaceae bacterium
TGTGATTTTTCTCTGCAATTTCTATGGATTTCTGAATTCCCTCTAAAACTTCTCCTCCGATAGAATTCATTTTTGTTCTCCATTCTAAGTTTACAATTCCATCTCCAATATCAGTAAGGTTACATCCTGAATTACTCCAAATTGTATTGTTTTCACGGATGTGATCTAACACAATAAAATTTTCCATTCCTGCAACTTTCTCTTGTGCTTTTGATGGAATATTATAGTAATTTAAGCTGCCATTTTCTGTTGTGTAGAAAGATTTCTTTCCTGATTTCACCATCTCATAAACCCAAGGAGCTGCTTTGTACCCTGCTTCCTCCATTTTGGACAGTGTTTTTTCAACATCTAAAGCATCCCACATTTGAAAAGGACCAACTTCCCATCCAAATCCTGCAGAAAGTGCTCTGTCAATTTTATAAAGATCATCTGTTATTTCAGGAATTCTGTGCGAAACATAGGCAAATGCTGAATAAAATGATTTTCTGTAAAATTCTCCTGCTTTATCTTTTCCTTTTACAAGAATTTTTAATCTTTTTAAAAGGTCATCTTCTTGTTTTGCTGCTGCAATAGTTGCGAATTTGGCTCTTTGTTTAGGTGCATATTCTAGCGTTTTTAAGTTAAGCGCTTCAATTACTCTTTTCCCATTTGCATCTTTCGATTTTTTGTAAAAACCTTGTTTAGTTTTATCTCCTAACCAATTGTTCTCACTCATCTTGGTGATAAAATCAGGTAATTCAAAATTACTTCTCATTTCATCATCCGGGCAGTTTTCGTAAACTCCATTGGCAACATGAATCAAGGTATCTAATCCTACTAAATCGCAAGTACGGAAAGTGGCAGATTTCGGACGACCAATAATTGGTCCACTGAATGAATCTACTTCTTCCACTGTTAAATCTAACTCTTTCACCAAATGGAAAAGAGATAAGATATTGGCTACTCCAATTCTATTGGCAATAAATGCAGGAGTATCTTTACAGAGTACCATATCTTTTCCAAGGAACTTATCTCCATATTTCATTAAGAAGTGAGTAACGTCTGGATCAGTTTTAGTACTAGGAATAATTTCCAATAATTTTAAATATCTTGGAGGATTAAAAAAGTGTGTTCCGCAAAAGTGTTTCTGGAAATCATCTGACCTTCCGTCAATCATACTTTCAATAGGAATCCCTGAAGTGTTAGAAGAAATTAGAGTTCCCTCTTTTCTGAATTTTTCTATTTTTTCAAAAACTTGTTTTTTAATATCGAGTCTTTCTACAACTACCTCAATAATCCAATCAACATCTGCAATTTTATGCAAATCATCATCCAAGTTTCCTGTTGTAATTCTGCTCACAAACTCCTTACTATATATAGGAGAGGGTTTGCTTTTTAAAGTGCTTTTTAAAGCGTCATTTACAATTGAGTTTCTTATTTTTTTGTCTTTTAATTGTTCTTCTGTTAAGTCAAAAGGGACAATGTCCAAGAGTAAAACCTCTACTCCAATATTTGCAAAATGGCAAGCAATACGCGATCCCATAATTCCGGAACCAACAACTGCTACTTTATTAATGTGTCTATTTGTTTTCATCTATAATTTTGTTTATCTTTTTTAGTATTGCAAAGAAGGTTTTCATTTCTTCTTTTTCAAAATGTGATTGTATTTTTTCATTAAATTCTATAACTACTCCTTTGGCAACCTCTCTCCAATCCATCCCCAGTGGTGTTAAGTGGATTACTGCTTTTCGCTTATCGTTTGGATCTGGTTTGCGTTCAATTACGCCTGCTTCTTCTAATTTGTTTAGTGAGCGAGAAAGGGAAGTTGCTTCCATCCCCATATTTGGCCCTAATTGAGTGGAAGGAGTGCCTTCTATAATGTCAATATTTAGAATAATCATCCCCAAAGCCATGCTTGCCATGTATTCAGTAGCAGTTCGGTTGTACATTTTTGTAATATTGTACCATGTTTTTCTTATGTTATAATCTATGGTTTCTTCTGGCTCCATGTTTTTTGAAATTTAGGATACGAAAATAGTAAAAAATACTATGCATGCATAGTAAATGTGCTTTTTATTATGCACGCATACTAAATATTCTAAAAAAGTGTATTTTTAGCAAAACAAATTAAGACTACTATATGAACTATTTATCACCTTTAGAGATGCTCTATAAATGGGAGCAAGAAAAACCAAACGAAATATACTTAAGTCAACCAATAGAAGGTGTGTGGCATAATTGGACATGGAAAGAAGTTGGCTATGAAGTCAGAAAAATGGCTACATATCTTAAAAGTTTGGATTTTCCAGATAATAGTAAAATAGCTCTGTTGTCAAAAAACTGTGCGCATTGGATGATTACTGATTTAGCCATAATGATGAGTGGACATGTGTCCGTTCCTTTGTATCCGAATTTGAATGCTGAAACTTTAGGAAAAATACTGAAACATAGTGAGGCTAAATTATTGTTTGTAGGGAAATTGGATAATTATACCGATATGAAATCGGGTGTCCCTGCTAATATGCCCTGTATTTCTTTTCCTTTTTATACTGAAGATTATCCCAAGTGGGATGAAGTAACAAAAGACATTAATCCAGTGCAAGAGAATATCATTAGAGATGAACAAGACTTAGCCACAATTATTTACACTTCTGGAACAACTGGAGATCCGAAAGGAGTGATGCATAAATTCTATAACTTTGGCTTTGCTACAACCAATGCAGTGAACTCGTTACATTTGGATAATGCGGTGTTCTTTTCCTACTTGCCTCTTTGTCATATTGCAGAAAGATTGTTAGTGCAAATGGGAAGTGTATATAGTGGCGGAAGGGTTTATTTTGCTGAAAGCTTAGATACTTTTGCAGCTAATTTATCAGAAGCTTCTCCTAGTGTATTTTTAGGTGTTCCAAGAATCTGGACAAAATTCCAACAAGGGATTCTCACAAAATTACCTCAAAATAAATTGAATATATTGTTGAGTATTCCTATTATTTCAACCTTAATAAAAAAGAAAATTAAAAAAGGATTAGGATTGAACAAAGCGACTAATGTATTTACGGGAGCTGCTCCAACTCCAGTTGCTCTAATTAAATGGTTTGCTCGATTAGGTATTAATATTCAGGAAGCGTATGCTATGACTGAAAATACTTGCTATTCACATGTAAGTTTACAAAATAAAATAAAGATTGGTTTTGTCGGGCAAGCTTTGCCATTTTGTGATGTTAAATTATCAGATAGAAAAGAAATACTAATAAAACATGATGCCCTTATGGATGGTTATTATAAAGACGAACAAGAAACCAATAAAACCATAATTGATGGTTGGTTACATACTGGAGATGAAGGCTCAATAGATAAGGATGGGTTTTTAAAAATCACCGGAAGAGTGAAAGATTTATTTAAAACAAGTAAAGGAAAATATGTAGCCCCATCACCAATTGAGATGAAACTTTCAGCTAATAAAAATATAGAGCAAGTTTGTGTAGTTGGTATTGGAGTTCCTCAGCCTATTGCAATAGTTGTGCTTTCTGAAAGAGGAAAATTAAAAAATAGAGAGGATTTAATTAATAGTTTCACAACTACTTTACAAGTAGTTAATCCTAAGTTAGATGGGCATGAAAAAATACATAATATAATTATAGTTAAAGAAGATTGGACTGTAGAGAATGAATTACTTACCCCAACTATGAAGATTAAACGTAATGCTATTGAAAAGATTTACCAAAGCAATTATGTTTCTTGGTATGAAGGGGAAAGAGTTATTTTAGTTTAAAACCCATAGCCAATATGAATTCCTGCACTGATGTGATAATCTTCAGTGTCATAAGCAAATTCAATAGCAGGACCTATATGATAATTGCCCAATTCAAATTCATATGTGGTTTCAATATGAAAAGCAAAATGCAATTCTTCTCCTCCTTCAAATGTAATTCCTGGAGAAAGATTAATACTTAGTGGTTCAGTAATCCTGTAGCTTCCTACTATTCCAATTGTTTGATGTTTGTGTTCATCAAAAATTCGTTCATAACCTAATCCAACAGCAAACTTTACTTTCATTTAATTGATGAGAGTAGTGAAGGTGTAAACTGTAAGAAGTTTCATTTTCGCCAAAAAAGTAGACAGGTGAAATAGCAACTCCTATTTCATTTTTATGATGATGAATATGGTTGTGGGTATGTTCTTCTTGTCCTTTTAGCATATTTGCACTAATTAGAAAAAGTATAATAATGAAGTGTTTTGTGTACATACTGTGTTAAGTCTTTAATTTTTTCTTCTTGGCAGCAGGGAAAAGAATATTATTTAAAATCAGACGATACCCCGGGGAATTAGGGTGTAGGGAAAGGTCAGTTTTTGGATCACCCACTTTGTGCTGATAATCTTCAGGGTCATGCCCTCCGTAAAAAGTCCAAGTACCATTTCCTAATTTTCCATGTATATAACGTGCCTCATTGCTTGCTTTTGTTTCACCCATTATTAGTACATCCGACTTAATATGTTGATTTTTAAAAGCTGTAGTTTGTCCCATAAAACCTTTAATAACTTGCATGTGGTTTTGACATAACATAGTTGGTATAGGATCCCATTTTGCAGAGAAATCAAAAAGAGTAAAAAAATCAATTTTTGGGTTTACTCTTCTAGTTTGTGTGGCATCAATAGAAGAAAATTCATATTGATTAGGGTTTTTCACTAAAGTGAAGTCCTTAAAAGCTAATGTTTTACTAAAATCTAGTTTTTCTTCTGCAGAAGGGTCAGCAGCATCACCATCAAACATATGTTGACAAATATCATTTCCGTCATTAGCTAGGGCAATATCGTAACTATCGGTTGCGCTACACATGGCGAATAGAAATCCGCCAGCCGTTACGAACTCTTTTATTTTTTTTGCAACTGCTAATTTCTGTTCAGAAACTTTATTGTATCCTAGTTTTTTGGCTAGTTTTTCATAAGCAATTTTCTGATCTTTATACCAAGTAGCATTTTTAAAACTGGCATAAAACTTTCCGTATTGTCCTGTAAAGTCCTCATGGTGTAGGTGTAGCCAGTCGTAAAGTGGCAATAAATTTGCTAAAACTTCTTCATCATAAATTACTTCATACGGGATTTCAGCATAAGTAAGTGCCAAGGTTACAGCATCATCCCATGGTTGTTTGTTAGTAGGGGAATAGATAGCAATTTTAGGAATTTTTTCCAAGCGGACAACATCTTGGTTTACCTCAGGGCTAGCAATGGATTGTAGTATTTGGGTGGACTGTACATCTGCAATTAATTGATACGAAACGCCTCTTATATTGCATTCATCTTCAATAGCAGCATGTTGTTTTATCATAAAGCTACCACCTTGGTAATTAAGTAGCCAATCTACCTTCACATCTCTTTCAATGGCATAAAAAGCAATTCCATATGCTTTTAGGTGATTGCTTTGACTTTCATCCATAGGAATAAAAATATAAGCAGCTTTTGCAGAAAAAATAATACTGCAGAATAGTAAAAATAAACTTAGTTTTTTAAAAAGATTAAAATGGAGCATCCTTATTGTCTTTATTCATGCTTGATGACATGGATATCATTGAAGAATTATCACCCTCATCATCAAATTCACTTCCATCAAAATAATCAAGATCAGAGAATTTTGCAAAATCACCAGTAAATTTCAAACGGACATTAGCCAAAGAACCATTTCGGTGTTTTGCAATAATGATTTCTCCTTGACCTCTCGAATCATCTCCATTATCCCATTCATAAATTTTATAGTATTCAGGACGGTAAATGAAAGTTACAATATCGGCATCTTGCTCAATTGCTCCTGATTCTCTAAGGTCAGAAAGCATAGGTCGTTTACTTCCAACTCCAGTACGACTTTCCACCCCTCTATTTACTTGGGATAGGGCTACAACAGGAATTTTTAACTCCTTGGCAATTCCTTTAAGTGAACGAGAAATTGTAGAAATTTCCTGCTCTCTATTTCCCGCATTACCTCCAGCGCTCATTAGTTGCAGGTAGTCAATCATGATGATTCCTACTCCATTATTTTTTACTAACCTTCTTGCTTTTGCTCTTAGTTCAAAAACCGTAAGTCCTGGTGTATCATCAATATAGATAGGTGCTTCTGATAAGTGCTTTATTTTTTCATGTAACTGAACCATTTCATGGTCAGCCAAATCACCTCTACGCAATTTACTTGCTCCTAATTCTGCTTCACTGGCAATCAAACGATTTACCAATTGTTCAGCTGACATCTCCAAAGAAAAGAATCCGATAGGAGTATTATGATCAACTGCAACATTTCTTGCCATAGTTAGAGCAAAGGCTGTTTTACCCATACCAGGCCTAGCAGCAACAATTATTAAATCAGACTTTTGCCAACCTGAAGTAATTCTATCTAAGTTTGAGAATCCTGAAGGTACTCCACTTAAACCATCCTCTTTATTTCTTAAGATTTCAATACTTTCAAGCGCTCCTTTAATCAAGGTACTCATTTTGTCATAACTTTTTCTAAGCGTACCTTCAGTAACAGTAAATAATTTTTCCTCAGCAGTATTTAATAAATCAAAAATATCTACAGAATCATTAAAAGCATCACCAATAATATTATTAGAGATGCTAATAAGTGAACGCTTAATAAACTTTTCGGCAATTATACGTGCATGAAACTCAGTGTTAGAAGAGGAAGCTACATTATTTGTTAACTCTGAAATATAGGCTAGACCACCTATAAATTCCAATTCTTCCATGCGTTTTAATTCTTCTGATACGGTAAGAATGTCAACAGGTTGTGTGTGGTTAAATAGGTTTACAATAGCCTCAAATATTCTTTGATGTTCGGTTTTATAAAAATACTCGGCTTTAAGTGAATCAATCGCATCCGATAAGGATTCGTTATCAATCATTAAAGCCCCTAAAACAGCTTGCTCTAATTCAATTGCTTGAGGTTGCAGCTTTCCATCAATCTTTGCAGTTGTGGTTGCTTTTAATGTTCTTTGTCCTACTTTTTTCGCCATCTAATTATTCGTTTACTACTCCCATATTGGAGAATTTTTCCATTCGGTTATGGACTAAAGTATCTTTTTCAATATCAACAAATTCTTTAAGTGCTCTACTAATTGCTTTCTTAACTATTTTAAAAGTTTCCTCAGGAAAAGTATGTGCTCCTCCTAAAGGTTCTTTAATAATTTCGTCAACCAAACCAATTCCTTTCATGTTAGTTGCAGTTAGTTTTAAAGCATCAGCCGCAGTTTCCTTATGATCCCAATTTCCCCAAAGGATAGTAGAACAGTTCTCAGGAGAAATAACTGAATACCAAGCGTTATTTAACATGAGTATCTTGTCCCCAACACCTATTCCTAAAGCACCTCCTGAAGCTCCTTCACCAATAATAACAACAATAATTGGGACTTCTAATTTTGTCATTTCAAGAATGTTACGAGCAATAGCTTCTCCTTGTCCTCTTTCTTCAGCTTCCAATCCAGGAAAAGCACCAGGAGTATCTATTAAACAAACAACAGGTTTGCCAAATTTTTCGGCCATTTTCATAAGTCTTAATGCTTTTCGGTATCCCTCAGGATTTGCCATTCCAAAGTTACGGAATTGTCTTTGTTTGGTATTTCTTCCTTTTTGTTGTCCAATAAACATAACAGATTGCTTGCCAATTGTACCCCAACCACCAACCATAGCTTTGTCATCTTTTACTCCTCTATCACCATGTAATTCTATGAAATCACCATCTGAAAGTGCATCAATATAATCCAAAGTATAAGGTCTTTGAGGGTGTCGTGATAATTGTACTTTTTCCCATGAAGTTAAACTTCCATAGATTTCTTTTCTAGTACTTTCAATTTTTGACTCAATATCACCAACTGTTTTACTAACATCAACAGAACCATCAGTACCTAGTTCTTTGGCTTTTTCAAGCTTAATAATCAGTTCTTCAATTGGTTTTTCAAACGCTAAATAATCCATAGTAGTTTTATTTAAAAAGGAGAACAAAGTTAAATAAAATGATTTGTGGAGGCCTATAAATTTTGAGTTGATTATTTTTGTTGTTGAAAACTAAGAGTTATCATGATAGTATACCCTAATGCTAAAATAAATATTGGCCTAAATGTGCTTGAAAAACAAGCTGATGGCTATCATAAATTGTCTTCTGTTTTTTATCCCGTAAATGAGTTATGCGATATTTTGGAAATTATTCCTGCTAAGCATTTCTCTTTTTCTAGTTCTGGAATAGCAATTCCCGGAAATAGTAATATTTGTGTTAAAGCCTTTGAATTGTTAAAAGCAGATTTTGATATTGCTAATGTAATAATGCATTTGCACAAACAAATTCCTATTGGGGCTGGTTTAGGTGGCGGTTCGGCTGATGGTGCTTTTGCGTTAAAAGCTCTAAATGAAATTTTTAAGCTGGAATTAAGCGTAATTGAATTAGAATACTACGCATTGCAATTAGGGGCTGATTGTCCTTTTTTTATTGAAAATTCTCCAAAATATATAACGGGAATAGGAGAAAAAATGAGGAATATTAATTTGGACTTATCCTCTTATAAATTGAAATTTATTTTTCCTGAACTGCATATTTCTACTGCTGAGGCTTATGAGGGTGTTATTCCAAGTCAACCTAAAACAAACCTGTTGGATTTAATAAATCAACCTATTAAAGATTGGAAAACAATAGTGAAAAATGATTTTGAGATTTCAGCTTTTTTAAAATATCCTCAATTAGCGAAAATAAAAGTAAAGCTGTATGCTGATGGAGCTATTTATGCAAGCATGACTGGAAGTGGGAGTGTAATTTATGGCGTGTTTGTTTGTTGATTTCTTTCTAGTGATTATTTGCAGTTAAGTAAAAACAAAAAATCCCCACCAAATTGGTAGGGATTTATTTTTTTGCATTTGTTAAATCAATTAACCATTCATAGTTACCAGAAACTCAGTATTGTCTTTTGTTTTCTGTAATCTATCTTTCATAAATTCAATTGCTTCAATAGGGTTCATGTCTGCTAAGTAATTTCTAAGTACCCAAATTCTTTGTATGTGTTCCTTATCTAATAATAAATCCTCACGTCTTGTAGAAGAAGACACTAAATCAACAGCAGGATAGATTCTTCTATTTGCAATTTTTCTATCTAATTGCA
>JACNFT010000094.1 GCA_014384505.1 Cryomorphaceae bacterium
GTACCCCCTTCTGTTCTCCCAATACTCTGAGAAGCCAAAGGTGATTCCCAGAAGCATTTATAACAATAACCCGAACGATAAAATTTATCAGACTTTTTACCACACTGACAAATAACAACCCCACTCCACTCAATCTTAATTTTTTTACCAATATAATCGTTCATCTTATGATTAGCACCATGAATGTCTAGCGTATAATGCACTACATCATTCAGTTCAGTATCCATTCTTTTAAGTGTATCTCTCAACATATATTTTTGTATTTTTCAATCCTTAAAAATACCAAAATTGAGCCAGTTTTCTATTAAAAATTATATTCTTTCATTTATGATGAAAAAACGTATTCATAATATTGAGAAATTCTGCACGAACCCAATAAAGACTCAAAAGAATGTTTTTAATAATCTTATTTCAAAAGGAAAGAATACTGCATTTGGCAAGGAACATCATTTTAACGCTATAACTAAATATTCTCATTTCAAAAACAATATCCCTATTAGAACCTATGAAGAATTCTCAGTATACATTACAAGAGCAAGAAATGGGGAGCAAAATGTACTTTGGCCAGGAAAAATAAAATGGTTTTCCAAGTCGTCAGGAACAACAAATGCACAAAGCAAATTTATTCCAATTACGAAAGAATCCTTAAAAGAATGTCATTTTAAAGGTGGGAAAGATATGCTTTCCTTATATGGAAATAACTTTCCAATTTCCGACATGTATAACGGAAAAGGGCTAATGCTAGGTGGGACGATAAAAGAATCAAGTAAAGGAGATTATAAAGATGGTGATTTATCCGCTATTCTCTTGGATGAATTTCCTTTTTGGGTAAATTATCATAGAGTGCCCGATATTGAAACTGCTCTTATGGAAGATTGGGAAGAAAAATTAGAGAGCATTGCTCAGCAAGCTGTAAAAGAAAATATTACTAATTTGACAGGCGTACCATCTTGGATGTTAATTTTACTAAAGCGTGTACTAGCAATAAGTGGTAAAAAAAATCTAAGTGAAGTTTGGCCAAAATTAGAGCTATATATGCATGGGGGGGTAAACTTTGAACCTTACAAAGAACAATTCAAAACCCTTATTCCATCTGAAAAAATGAACTACCTAGAAGGTTATAATGCCTCAGAAGGATTTATGGGAATTCAAGACAAAAATCCTTCAGAAGGATTACTGTTAATGTTAGATTATGGGATTTTTTATGAATTCATTCCTATGCTGAAATACAAAAAAGGAATTATAGAAACTACTATTTTAAAAGATGTAAAACTCAATACTGATTATGCTTTAGTAATCAGCACCAATGGAGGGCTTTGGCGGTATTTGATTGGAGATGTAGTTTGTTTTACCAACCTTTCTCCTTTCAGAATTAAAATTGTAGGTCGTACTAAAAGTTTTTTAAACACATTTGGAGAAGAGTTAGTTATAGAAAATACTGACAAAGCACTGCTTGAAGTTTGTGAAAAACACCATGCTTTAATAAAAGACTATACTGTCGCTCCTATATATATTAATGAAAATTCAGGAGGGCATCAATGGCTCATAGAGTTCAGTAAAGAACCACAAGATATAGATGCTTTCAAAACTGATCTTGACACAACCTTGCAAACATTAAATTCAGACTATGCAGCAAAAAGAAATCAAAACTTAGTACTTAATCTACCAGAAATAATAGTCATTCAAAACAATGAGTTTTACATGTGGCTAAAACAAAATAATCGACTTGGTGGTCAATACAAAATACCAAGACTTAGTAACGACCGTAAGATTATTGAAGAAATTCTAGCACTTCACTAGAAGTTTTCAACAAAAATAGTGGCTAAGTGACATTTCACGCATGCAGTAAAGTATCTTTTTTTATTTTAGACGAAAATTTTACATATGCACATAGCAATTGCAGGAAATATTGGTTCTGGGAAAACGACCTTAACTACTAAACTATCTAAACATTATAAGTGGGAAGCACATTATGAAGATGTGGAAAATAATCCTTACTTAAATGACTTTTATAAAGACATGCAAAGATGGTCATTTAACTTACAAGTCTATTTCTTAAATAGCCGTTTCAGACAAATTGTTGAAATTAAGGAAAGTGGTAAAACTTACATTCAAGATAGAACCATCTATGAAGATTCTAAAATCTTTGCACCCAACCTACATGCTATGGGACTCATGAGCTCAAGGGATTTTGACAATTACATGGAAATATTTAACCTGATGGATAGTTTCATTGAAGGTCCTGATTTATTAATCTACTTAAGGGCTTCAGTGCCTAAGTTGGTTGAACAAATACAAAAAAGAGGAAGGGAATATGAAAATAGTATCCGTTTAGATTATTTAACCCGACTAAATGAAAGATATGAGGCATGGATTGGCGAATACTCAAAAGGTAAAGTTTTAATCATTGAAGTAGATGATTTAGACTTTGCAGAAAATGAAGAAGACCTAGGGGGTATTATTGAAAAGATAGATGCTGAAATAAACGGACTATTCCAATAAGAAACAAAATAGCAGACAATAAAAAAGCCACTCAAACGAGTGGCTTTTTTATATTTATATAAGATTAAAAATTTATTGTTTACCTTTTATATATATAGACACCTTTTTAGATTCACCATTTTTAAAAATAGATTCAGGCTTAAACGTTAGCATTCCTGTAAACGAAATAATACCATCATCTGAATTTTTTACACTAAATAAAAGCACTGAACTAAATTCATCTTTACCAATAACTACAATTCCTTTAACTATTTGCCTGAATTCTAAATTACCAGAAGTGTTCTTTACTTCAGGTGAGGCTGTAAATAAAATTTCTTTACCTCCAGAAGCATTCATTAACATCATGCTTAATTTAGCTTCCGTTTGCAATGAGCTTTGTAGACTATTAAAGCTAAAACTAGATATAGATCTCTTCTCTTTATCAAAAATAAAAGAAGTAGCTGTAGCATTCATTGAAGCATATTCAATTGATTTTCCTACTCCAAGCTCAGAAGGTTGAGGGCTGAGCATTTCTTTAGAATCTGATTCAGCATGAATAGCTGTACCTTCTCCTAAAATTGGTGCAATTACTAAACCTATTAAACACGTTAATTTAATTAAAATATTCATAGAAGGACCAGAAGTATCTTTAAAAGGATCCCCAACAGTATCTCCAGTAATTGCAGCTTCATGAGCAGCAGAACCTTTATGCGTCATCTCTCCATTAATCATCACACCAGCTTCAAATGATTTTTTAGCATTATCCCAAGCACCACCAGCATTGTTTTGGAAAATTGCCCAAAGCACTCCACTTACTGTAACTCCAGCCATATATCCACCTAACATCTCAGCAATCATTAATTTATCCATTCCAAATAACATAGGTAGGAAAGTAATCACTAATGGAAACCCAATAGTTAATAAACCTGGCAACATCATTTCTCTTAAAGAAGCTTTTGTAGAAATCTCAACACATTTATCATATTCTGGTTTCCCAGTTCCTTCCATAATTCCAGGAATTTCTTTAAACTGTCTTCTCACCTCATAAACCATTTCCATTGCAGCTTTACCTACTGCATTCATTGCTAGAGCAGAGAATACAACTGGAACCATTCCGCCAATAAATAACATGGCTAAAACGGGTGCTTTAAAAATATTAATTCCGTCAATACCTGTAAAAGTAACATATGCAGCAAATAATGCTAGAGATGTTAAAGCTGCAGAAGCAATAGCAAAACCCTTACCAGTTGCAGCTGTTGTATTTCCTACTGAATCTAAAATATCTGTTCTTTCTCTAACAATAGGATCTTGCTCACTCATTTCTGCAATACCACCTGCATTATCAGCAATAGGACCAAAAGCATCAATAGCTAACTGCATTGCAGTAGTTGCCATCATTGCTGATGCTGCCATAGCAACACCATAAAAACCTGCAAATGCATAAGATGACCAGATTGCCATTGCGAATAAAATAACAGTTGGGAAAGTAGACATCATACCTGTTGCAAGTCCTGCAATAATATTTGTTCCTGCACCTGTAGCTGATTTTTCTACAATATTTAAGATTGGTTTTTTACCTAAACCAGTATAGTATTCAGTAACAGAAGAAATTGCACCACCAACAATTAAACCAATAATAGTTGCGTAAAATACACGCATTGCAGAAATTTCAATTACGCCTTCTCCAAAGAAATTCATTTGCATAACTTCAGGCAACATCCAAGTTACTAAACCATAACAAGCAACAGCAACTAAAGCAATTGAAAACCAATTTCCTTTATTCAAAGCTCCCATTACTTCTTTTTCTTTTGCATCATTATCTTTAATAGAAACCAACATAGTTCCTAATAGAGAAATTACAATTCCAATACCAGCAATTGACATTGGTAATAAGATAGGTCCAATAGAACCAAATCCTTCAAATATAGAAATATCGTTAGACGCAATAATATAATTTCCTAATACCATTGCCGCTAAAACTGTTGCAACATATGAACCAAACAAATCAGCCCCCATACCAGCAACATCACCTACATTATCACCAACATTATCTGCAATTGTTGCAGGGTTTCTTGGGTCATCTTCAGGAATACCAGCTTCAACCTTGCCTACTAAATCAGCCCCTACATCAGCAGCTTTAGTGTAAATACCACCACCTACTCTTGCGAATAAAGCAATAGATTCTGCCCCTAATGAAAAACCTGCTAACGTTTCTAATACTATAGTCATATCGTGAGTATTAGTCCAAACACCCCCCGTAAAGTAATTATAGAAAGCAATAAAGAAAACTGTTAATCCTAACACCGCTAAACCAGCAACCCCTAAGCCCATTACAGTACCACCACCAAAAGATACTTTTAATGCATTTGGCAAACTTGTACGAGCAGCTTGTGTTGTTCTTACATTTGTTTTAGTAGCAATTTTCATCCCCATATTTCCAGCTAAAGCTGAGAAAAATGCACCCAAAATAAAAGCAATTACTATAAGCCAGTGTGTAGAAGGTACGATTGTAGAAACAATAAATAATAATACACTTACACAAATAACAAAAATTGTAAGTAGTCGGTACTCAGCATTTAAGAAAGCTAAAGCTCCCTCATATATGTGGTCAGAAATTTCTTTCATTTTTCCATCTCCTGCATCTTGTTTCATTACCCAAGATTTTTTCACCATCATATAGGCTAACCCTACAAATGCCATGATTATCGGCATATAAATCATCATTGATTCCATATTCTTTTTTTAGTTTAATTATTTTAAAATGGTTTGCAAAAATAGTATTTTTATACAAACGGCATAATATCAGAGCTATTTAATGTATAAATTTGATTTTTATCCCCAAAATTTAAGTACATTTTACAGCAATTTATTAAATTTGCAATCTTATTTAATCAAATCAAAATAAAAGATGAATATTGTAGTTTGCATAAGTAGTGTCCCTGATACTACATCAAAAATTAATTTTACAGAAAATAATACTAAATTTGATTCTAATGGAATACAGTTTGTAATTAACCCAAATGATGAATTTGGATTGACAAAAGCAATGGTATTGAAAGAAGCACTTGCAGGGACAGTAAAAGTTATTACTGTAGGAGATGCTACTACTGAGCCTATAATAAGAAAGACATTAGCTATAGGAGCAGATAGTGCCGTAAGAATTAATAAAGCAGCTACTGACAGCTACACAACAGCATTAGAAATAGCAAATTACCTAAAGGAAAATCCTGCTGATTTGATTATAGCAGGAAAAGAATCATTAGATTATAATGGCGGAGCTGTACCTGCTATGATTGCTGAAATGCTTGACCTTCCTTTTGTAAATGCATGTAATGGATTAGAAATTGTAGGAACTAATGCTAAAATAAGCAGAGAGATTGATGGGGGAAAAGAAAACTTATCTTCTAGCCTACCTTTAGTAATTGGAGGGCAAAAAGGATTGGTTGAAGAATCAGCATTAAGAATTCCTAATATGAGAGGAATAATGCAAGCAAGATCAAAACCTTTAGAGGTGATTGAAGCGACAACAACAGAAGATTTAACAACTTCAATTAGCTTTGAAAAACCAGCTGAAAAAGGAGCCTGTAAACTAGTAGATGCTGACAATGTAGCTGAACTAGTAAGATTACTACACAATGAAGCAAAAGTTATTTAATTAAAAGAATTAAAAAAATGTCAGTATTAGTATATACCGAGAGTTGGGATGGAAGTTTTAGAAAAAGCACTTTTGAAGCAGCCTCTTATGCAAGTGAAACTGCAAAATTGTTAGGCACAGAAGTTGTTGCAATTTCGTTAGGTGAAGTTAGTAATGATGAACTAACTAAATTAGGAAACTATGGCGTTAGTAAAGTAGTTTCTTGTTGTACTATTGAGAAAGGAGACAGCCAGGCTGCAACAAATGCAATTGCAAAAACAGCAAATAATGCTAGTATATTAATATTTTCAAATACTAATACTGCAAAAATGATAGCCCCAAGGTTATCTGCAAAACTTAAAGCAGGAATAGTAAGTAATGTGATTACTTTATCAGAAAGTGCAAGTCCATTAAAAGTAAAAAGACAAGCATTTTCGTCAAAAGCAATTGAATTAGCAACTGTAAACACAGCAACTGCTATTCTAGCTATTGCACCTAACTCGTTTAAACTAATTGAAACAGGCGGAAATTGTACTATTGAAGAAGATTTAACTAATGAAAAAGGAGCAATTACAATTGAAGGAAAGGAAACAGCAAGTGGTAAAATATCTATCTCGGAAGCTGAAATTGTTGTTTCAGCAGGTAGAGGATTAAAAGGACCTGAAAATTGGGGAATGATTGAGGAGTTAGCTGAGCTTTTAGGAGCCGCAACTGCTTGTTCGAAACCAGTATCTGATATTGGTTGGAGACCACATGGTGAGCATGTTGGTCAAACAGGAAAAGCAGTAGCAGCCGACCTTTATTTTGCAATTGGAATTTCGGGTGCTATACAGCACTTAGCAGGAATTAATTCATCCAAAGTAATAGTTGCTATTAATACTGACCCTGAAGCACCTTTCTTTAAGGCAGCTGATTACGGAATAGTTGGTGATGCATTTGAAGTAGTACCAAAACTTATTGAAGAAATTAAACAACTTAGAGCTTAAAATATGGATTTTGTTCAATTAGATATTTCAGCAATTAGGCAAAGTGATTCTCAAAATAATGCTTATGTATTGTTATTGAACGAAACAAATGGAAAAAGGCAACTACCTATCGTGATTGGATGGTGTGAAGCACGTTCAATTGCTATTGCGCTAGACGGAACAGAAGAGCCAGACAGACCTTTAACTCATGATTTATTAAAAACTTTTGGAGATAGTTTTGACATCACAGTTCAAAAGGTTATTATTCATACTTTAATTGAAGGTATTTTTCATGCTTCCTTCCATTGTAAACATACAATTAGCGGGGAAGAAGTAAAAATTGATGCCAGAACTTCTGATGCTATCGCTATTGCTATTAGATATGGCTGCCCAATTTTTACGTATGAGGATATTCTAGCTAGAGCAGGAATTATAATTAATAGTGCTAGAGAAAAAGATGAAGAATTTTCATTGGATGGAGAAGAGGATAAAACCATGGAAGATGAAAATGTAACAACCTTTGGGTTAGAAAAATTAAAAAAACTATTAGCTGCTGCAATTAATGAAGAAGATTATGAAAAGGCTTCTGAATTAAGAGATGAAATAAAAAAAAGAAACCAAAACTAAATGAATGAAATAATTCAAACAGCAGGCTTTTCTTTTGAATCTCTTTTAAGAGGGGTTTTAGGAATTTTTACTCTTTTACTTATTGCCTTTTTATTCAGCCGAAACAGAAAAGGAATAGATTGGAAACTAGTAGCAAAAGGACTTGGAATACAAATTTTATTTGCTGTACTAATATTAAAAGTTCCATTTATACAAAATGGATTTGAATGGGTAAGCTCTATTTTTGTAGTTATTTTAGGGTTTACAAGGGAAGGGTCACTTTTCTTATTTGGTGATTTAGTTGGAAATATTGATTCATTCGGATTTATTTTTGCTTTTCAAGTATTACCAACAATCTTATTTTTCTCAGCCCTTACTTCCCTATTCTTTTATTATGGAATACTTCAAAAAGTAGTTTATGGTTTTGCTCTTTTAATGAAAAAAACATTAAACCTATCTGGTTCGGAAAGTTTAGCTGCTGCAGGAAATATCTTCTTAGGACAAACGGAATCACCCTTACTTATAAAGCCTTATATTGACAAAATGACTATGTCAGAATTACTATGCCTTATGGCTGGTGGGATGGCAACTATTGCTGGTGGAGTATTAGCCGCTTACATTGGGTTTTTAGGAGGATCTGATCCTGTTCAACAACTATTTTTTGCCAAGCATTTATTAGCTGCCTCTGTAATGTCAGCGCCAGCTGCTGTGGTAGCTGCCAAAATATTATTACCTGAAACTGAAAAGGTAAATGAGGATATGAGCATCTCTGAGGAACAAATAGGAACAAATGCATTGGAGGCGATTAGTATAGGAACAACTCAAGGCTTAAAGCTAGCGGTAAATGTAGGTGCAATGCTGCTAGTATTTATTGCTTTTATTGCTATGGCAAACTATTTCCTAAAAGATTTTATTGGTGATTTTACAGGAATTAATACTTGGGTAGCTTCCATTACTAACGGACAATATGATGGCTTAACTTTACAGTTTATTTTAGGCTATACCTTAGCACCACTTACTTGGCTGATGGGTGTCTGTAGGGAGGACATGATTTTAGTTGGACAATTGCTAGGAGAAAAAACAATACTGAATGAGTTTGTTGCTTATGTTTCCTTAGGAGATTTAAAGGCTAGTGGTAAATTCTTTGAAGAAAAATCAATAATAATAGCCACTTATATTTTATGTGGATTTGCCAACTTTGCATCCATAGGAATACAGATTGGAGGAATAGGTGCTTTGGCTCCCAAACGAACTAAGGATTTATCCAAATTAGGAATATTGGCTTTAATTGGTGGAACATTAGCTTCCCTATTTACAGCCGTAATTGTAGGAATGATTCTGTAGTTGTTGGTTGCTAGTTTTTAGTTGTTAGAAAAATAA
>JACNFT010000098.1 GCA_014384505.1 Cryomorphaceae bacterium
AATTCTTAAAATAAAAACCTATCTTTGTAATATGAAAAGATTATTAGTTGCTTTAATTTTTGTAGTACCGCAACTTTTATTTGCTCAAGCACCAGGATGCCCAAATATACAAGTTGATGACGAAACTGTAAGTTGCAATACCCCTTGTGTTGATTTGGTAGCCACTTTTCTGCAAACAGGACAAACAACAAGCTATGGTGTTAGTTCAATCCCATATGCGCCACCTTACCCATTTACAGGAGGAACTGGAGCTTTTATTGGAACTGATGATATTTTTTCAGTAGTAATTAATTTACCTTTTGATTTTTGTTTTTACGGAAACACTTACAATCAGTTAGTAATTGGAGCGAACGGACTAATCTCATTTGATGTTAGTTTAGCAAATGCTTTTTGTACTTACTCTTTTACTTCTCCTATCCCTTCTAGCCCCACACTTACAGGACCTTATCAAAACTCAATAAATGGTGCGTACTTAGATATTGATCCTGCAGTTGGAGGAGATATAAATTATGCGACCTTAGGAACAGCACCATGTAGAACTTTTGTTGTAAATTTCAATAACGTACCTTCATTCGGTTGTAATAACCTTTTAGTCACTCAACAAATTGTTATTTATGAAACTACAAACGCTATTGAAGTATATATTGAAGATAAGCCTACCTGCATAACTTGGAACTCAGGAAATGCAGTTATTGGAATACAGAATATTGGCGCTACACAAGGAATATGTCCTCCAAATAGAAATACAGGACCTTGGACTGCTACAAATGAGGCTTGGCGTTTTACTCCAAATGGAACTCCTAATTATGCAGTAGAATGGTTTGATATTTCAGGGAGCTCATTAGGTTTTGGTGATACATTAAATATTTGCACTCAAACACAAGATAATTTTACTGCAGAAATTAGTTATACTAATTGTAATGGCGCAGTAGTACCAGAATCAGTAACAAATACTGTTTTTATAAATAGTGCAGCAGGGCAGATTGCAAACTTAGGTTTAGTTGATACTATAAAGAGTTGTACAACTCCTGTCACGATTAATGCAGATAATACAATGGATACTTATCTTTGGAATACTGGGGAAAATACTTCTAGTATTACTGTTAATCAAACAGGAAATTATGTTCTAGAAGCCACCCAAGGTGGTTGTGATGGAGATGATACGGTTTATGTTTCTATCGTAAATGCAAATATTGTAGAAGAAGATTTAACAATTTGTAATTTTGAAAGTGTTGATTTAAATATTGAGCAGACAAATACAATAGTAAATTGGTCAACTTTAGAAACAACAGATAATATTACGGTCTATCCTTCTAACATTACAGAATATTGGGTTGAGATAAGTGATGGTATAACTTTATGTAAAGATTCCATTCAAATAAATGTTGATCCAGTACCTACCGTTTTTATTGATGGAATTAATAAAATTTGCATTGGTGATAGTACTTCTTTGCAATTTTTATTTTCAGGCAATCAACCTTTTAACATTAATCTAAATAATCAGTCATATACTTTTACTAATTTTAATGAGCTCTTAAATATTTCACCACTTATTACTACTGATTATCTTATTTCATATATTGAAGATGTAAATTGTAACGATAATATTTCATCATCTCATACTGTTAATGTTAATCCACTCCCAAAACCAGTAATCAACCCTGATTTCTATGAATTGTACCCTGGAGAGGATATAACTTTAACAGCTGGTTCTTATGCATATTATTGGTGGTATACTGATAATAGTTTTTTGATATCTGAAAGTGAATTTCTACTTGTAGATAGTACGCTTACTACTTACATAGTGGTTGAAAGTAATGATGGTTGTATAGGTACTTCTGAAACTGCAATAGTTCAATATATCCGAAGGGTAGAATTATTTATTCCAAATACTTTTACACCTAATGGAGATGAACATAATGAGTTGTTTGTAATTAAAGGAAGATTTATTACATCTTTTGATATGATAATAACTGATAGATGGGGGGAGATGGTTTATAAAACAGATAAAATAGATAAATATTGGGATGGAAAATATTTAGGAGTGATGGCTCAGCAAGGTGTTTACTCGTATGTAGTCGATATAATTGGAGATGATGCTAGACCTTTTTCTACATCAGGAACTGTTAACGTAATTTACTAAAACAATGAATAAGATAGTATTCTTTATTGCAATTTTTATAAGTTTAAATTTATCATCTCAAACAACTGACTGGGTGAAATCATTTGGAGGTGTTAATTCTGATAAAGGAATTAGTATAGGTACAGATTCTTTGGGTTTCGTTTATATAAGTGGCTTTTATAATAGTGAAGCAACATTTGATGCTATTACTTTTTCTAATGGAAATCCAGGCACTAATAAAGAAAATTTTATTGCTAAACTAGATTCAAATGGAAATGTTATCTGGGCAATTCCAGGAGGGAATCAATCAGGTGGATGTTGTGATGACAGAGCTTTAGGCATGCACGTAACCCCTGGTGGTGATGTTTTTATTACTGGAACTTATTGGGGTTCTTATAAATTAGGTGTTGATGGTGCGCCAGGTACAATAAATGCTACTGGAGGGAATAATCATGATACCTCTGTAATGGGTAAAGTTGATAAAGATGGAAATCCTCAGTGGGTAATTAGTTTTGGAGGAAATAATACTTCTGGTGGCTGTCCTTATCCAATTTATGATGCTGATGATCATGCATATGATGTAAAGTTAGATAAAGATGGATTTATATATGTTACGGGTTTTTTCTCTGGATTTGATGCTGATTTTGATGGGTTTACTATTACAAATCCTGATTGGGATGTGGATTGTCAGCCTATGGGTTATATAGGTAAATTAGACCCTAGCGGTAATTGGCTTTGGGTAGACAAGTTTGATGGTGTAAAAGATCAGAGAGGTTCTAGAGATAATAGATTGGCTATTGATCAATTTTCAAATATTTATGTAGCCGGAGGATTTCAGGGGACAGGTATTTATGGGCCTTATTCTATTACTTCTAATGGTGAGTGGGATGCTTTTATTTTTAAGATGGATAAGGATGGTAATTGGCTTTGGGCAGAAGGATTTGGTAGTAATAAAACAGATAGAGCCAACTCTATAGCTATTGATGTTTGTGATGATATTTATATTACTGGAGAGTATCGTAATCCTATGGTATTTCCTGGAGCAAATGCGTCAAATGGGACAGATACTTTAAGTCATAAACAAAAAAGAGATGTTTTTGTTGCTAAGATGAATAATCAGGGAGATTGGAAGTGGGCAAAAAGAGCAAGGAGTGAAGGTACAGATAAGCCATATCAAATGTCTGTAGATGCTAATAAGCAAGTGTTTGTTGGAGGTACTGCTAGAGGAGAACTGACTTTTTCAAATGGATTAGTGGTTGGCCCCCAAATTCCTGGAGACACTACCGCTTCTGCTTGGGTAGCTCAGATAGATGGAACCTCTAATAATGGAGATTGGGTTTGGGCAAAAACGGCAGGATCTTATACAGATGATGATGACAGAACAAATGATATTTGCGCAGACGGTTTTGGTAATGTTTATGCGATTGGGTTTTTTGAAGATTTAGCAGATTTTGATGGTACAATATTAGATGCAACTGGGAGGAAGAAAGATATTTTTGTATGGAAAATGAGTATGACTCCTGGTAGTTTTACAATTAATAACACATATGATACTATCTTGGCACCAGATAGTATGGTTTTTAATCCCATCGATACTGGTTTATTTTATTACCCAACATTGGAAATTGATGGTTGTGATACAGCGTTCATTAATCCAGTTGTACATCAGAGATTAGGATTTAGAGTAGTTTATACTCTTAATGATTTATCAACTACTTCTACTATTACTGTAGATGCTCAAGTGCTTAATGCCTTTCCGGTTTCTGCAGATTATTATATTAATTCTCCTGTAAATATTTCATCTACTATTGATCCTCTGTATGGTTTTACATCCTGGAGTTCAAATAATGTCGCAATTTTACCTAGTAATGTGTCTCCTAATGCTTCTTTTAATGTTACTTCTTCTGATACTATAATGTTGAATATTTATAAAAAGCCAACAATTATCTATGATGTTTTCCCAACTGGAACGACAACAACTATTGATATTACTGGTATAAATACGAGTATTTTCCCAACTAGTGCAATTTATTATAATAATGAGAGCATTACATTAATACCTAATATCGATCCTTTGTATTCTTTTGTAAGTTGGGATTATGATAGTATTACTATGTTAAATGGAAATACTGAGGTTAATTCTTTTGTTTCAGCATATAATGATACTGTTAAATTAGTAATTAGTTTAATCCCTCCACTAGCAGCATTTATTTCTGGAGATGAAGTAGTTTGTGATAATAGTTTAGCTCAGGCTGATGTAGAGGTTTCCTTTATTTCGGGCTTATTGCCCTATACTTTTATTTATGCCATTAATGGTGTCAGTCAGCCAAGCATCACAACAAATGATAATCCTTATTATATTAAACCCAAACAAGATGGAGTATATACATTGACCTATTTTTCTGATGCAAATAATAATAGTGGTAGTATTAATGGTTCAGCTATAGTGACTGTTTTAGAATCCCCTACAGCTATATTTAGCACAGATGCAGATACTATGTCTATTTTATATACAACACTTAAATTACATGATATCTCTGAGGGAAATATAGTGGCTTGGACTTGGGATTTTGGAGATAACACGCCTAATGATTATACTGCTAGCCCTTATCATGTTTTTAAAGATTCAGTAGGGATCTATCAATTAAATTTAATTGTTACAGATGATCTTGGTTGCAGTGATACTACATTTAAGCAACTATGGGTGGCAGATGATTATTGGATGTATATTCCAAATTCATTCACCCCTGATCATGATGGCATTAATGATGTGTTTTGTTTAGCTCATCATGGAATAAGAGAGGCAACTTTCCATTTTAATATTTATGATCGTTTTTCTAACTTAGTGTTTGTTACTGAAAATATTTCAGAATTGGAATGTTTTTTAAACAACAATGAAAATGGTTGGGATGGTAAGCATTATAAAACTGGAAATGATTTACCAATGGGAACTTATGTTTATGAAGTATACTTCCAAGATTTTGAAGGTTGGAAGCATCAAGAACAAGGACACTTGTTTATTATTAGATAATTTTACTGTAGTTTTACGGCAAATAGTTAATACCATGAAAAAAATTTTAATTTTCCTTTTACTTCCTTTATTTATAAACGCACAGCAGTTAGTGCTTTCTGATTACACAATAATTAGTAGTGGCCCACCTGAAGGCTATGAGAGACCAAGAATTGTGATGACTGCTAATGCAAGCCCATTTATTATTTGGAAAAAGCCAAGTACTCCTAAGTCAGTTAAGGCAAAAAAGTGGAATGGTACTGCATTTAGTGCTCCTTATGATATTGTTAGTCCTGATTTGGCAATAACAGGTTTTATTGGTCCAGAAATTGCGAGTAGAGGAGATACGGTCTATCTAATTTTTGAATCTTTATTGCATAACAATCACATTATTTATTTAAAGCGTTCTTTTGATGGGGGACTTACTTTTTCTGATACCATAAGGGTGTCAGATAATTCAGATACGCATAAATTTGCAATGCCAAATATTGGTATTAGGGCGGATGGAAACCCTGTAATTTCCTATATGGAGTGCACAACTTCTTGGACGGATTGGGAACAAATGGTAAAATCATCTTCTGACTTTGGAGCTACTTTTAGTGCTGCAACTAATGCTAGTGCATTAGCACCAGGTGAACCGTGTGATTGTTGTCAGTCAACTTTTGTTACAAAAGGAAATAATGATGTTTATCTATTGTTCAGGAATAATGAAACTAACATCAGAAACTCTTACATTGCTAAATCGACTGATGGAGGGGTGAGTTTTACCTCAACTTCTGATTTAGATGCTGCTGATTGGATGTTAAATTCTTGCCCAACTTCTTCACCAGTAGGGGTAGTGAATGGCGATAGTATAATGGTGGTGCGTAGAAGTGGTGCTAATGGAATAAATGAATTGTATTACTCTAACGTGAATGCAACTGATTTGCAGAAAAATTACTTTAATACTTTGGATCCTATTGGTTTCGGTTTGCAAGATAATCCGGAAATTGCTGGAGATGATAATGGATATGCAGTAGTATGGAAAGATAATAGAAATAGCAATACTTCTTGTTTTATAAAATGGGTATATGGTGAAGTAAGTGAGGTTATTGAACTTGCTGACTCTACTACTTTTGGGCATAAATTAAGCCCTGATATTTGTTTAGATTATGCTACAGGAGATTATCACATGGTGTATGTTGCATCTACTCAGCATGAGGTGGTTTATGTGAAAGGTTCTATAATGCCTTTATCGATTCAAGATGTGAAAAGTGAAAACAATAAACTTATTAAATCAGTAGATTTACTAGGAAAAACGATAATTCCTGAAAGCAATAAGCCTTTTATAAATATTTACAATGATGGAACTGTTGAGCGAAAAATAGTTTTGGAATAATTAATTCCTCCTCCAGAAATAAGGAGTAAATAAAATTGCGATAGTAAAGAGTTCTAGCCTTCCTAAAATCATTAAGAAAGAGAGCACCCATTTTGCAGCATCAGGTAGGTGAGCAAAGCTTGAAGAAGGGTTTATACTTCCTATTCCAGGCCCTACATTATTTATTGCAGTAGCTGAAGCTCCTATAGCGTCTTTAAAATCTAATCCTATAAAAGTCAATATAATAGCTCCGATTACAAATGTAAAGAGATATAAGAAAAGAAAGGCAAGAAGATTATAAATAGTTTTAGGTGGAACTGCAATTTTATTTAAATATACAGGAATGATTGCATTAGGATGTAATCTTCTTTTAAATTCTAAGAGTGTATTCTTCATTAGTAATATTATTCTAACAATTTTAATACCTCCACTTGTACTACCAGCACTAGCACCGCTAAACATTAAAAGAAAAAAGATGAATGTTGCAAAAGCTCCCCAAGTTGTAAAATCAGCATTTGAATAACCAGTACCAGTTATTATACTAACGATCTGAAATAAAGCAAGTCGAAAATTGTTTTCAAAATTACCATTAGTTGCTTGATTTACTATAGGGACTATGACTAATAATAGTAATAGTATAGCACTTACATACCATTTAAATTCATCATTTTCTAGAAATTTTTTGAATTTCAATTTAGCCCCTAAATAAAGTAAAGTGAAACTTGTCCCTCCCAAAAACATAAATGCAATTACAATATAATGAATTAAAGGAGACGTAAAATGACCAATACTAGCTTGTTTAGTGGAAAATCCACCTGTACTTATAGTGGTTAATGCATGGTTAAAAGCATCAAAGAAATTCATGTCTGCCCACCATAATAATAGCGTTTGTACAAGCGTTAAACTCACATAAATTAACCATAATCTTTTGGCTGTTTCTTTTATTCTTGGGTGTATTTTATCTTTGGTAGGTCCTGGTGCTTCTGATGCGAAAAGTTCCATTCCACCAACTCCTAAAAGGGGGAGGATTGCAATGGTAAGTACTATGATCCCCATTCCTCCAATCCATTGGGTCATGCTTCTCCAAAAGAGGATGCTCTCAGGCATTTCTTCTATATTATTTAGGATTGAGGAGCCTGTTGTTGTTAGCCCTGAGATAGTTTCAAAAAAGGCATTGGTAACTCCATCAAAAGCGCCACTTAGTAAATAGGGAATGGCACTACAAATAATCATTCCACTCCACCCAAAGGCAACAATTAAATATCCTTCCCTTTTTTTTACTTCATCATTCTTCTTTTTTCGGGTTAAGTATTTGGTTAATAGACCAATAATCAAAGTAATTATTGTAGATTTTATGAATACAAATTGCATTCCATCATCATAATAAAAACTAAAAGGAATGGCAAGTGCCATTAGGAATCCTGTGATAATAATAAGGGTTCCTACTACATTAAGTACAACCGTTTTGTTAATGAGTTTTTTAGACATTATTTACTGAAAGAAGTTTTCAATTTTATGTATAGATTCATCATTAGTAAAAACGATTGCTTTATCCCCTTCTGCCAATTGAAACTCTCCAAAAGGAATGAACCCTTTTCCGGCTCTAACTACTCCTGCAATATTTACCATTGGTGGTAAGTTTAACTCTTTTAATATTTTTCTTGATATTTTGCTGTTTGCTTTTACAGTAAATTCTATTACTTCAGCATCTAAACTTAGAGTAGCAATAGCATTTACTTCCCCTTTTCGGATATATTTTAAAATATCATTTGCAGCAATTACTTTCTTGTTGATAAGGGTGTCAATTCCAATATTGTGTGAAAGCTTTATGTAGTCAACATTTTCAACTCCTGATATGGTTTTACGCACGCCATGCGATTTTGCCACTAATGAAGAAATAATATTGGTTTCAGAATCACCTGTTACGGCAATAAAAGCATCCATATCTTCTATGCTTTGTTCTTCCAGTAAAGATACATCTGTTCCGTCACCATGGATGACTAATGTCTTTTTTAGTTTTAAAGCAATTTGATTAGCTTTATCCTCATTTTTTTCAATAAGTATAACATTATACTTTCCTTGAAGTCGTTCTGCAGTAAGGACACCAATTTTACTTGCGCCTAATATCATTACATCTTTGATGTCAAAATCCTCTTGTCCACAGATTAAAGGTATTTCTTCATAGCCTTTAGGGGTTGAAATAAAATAGACAATATCATCTGTTAAAAATTCAGTATGGGCTTGTACCATTATGGTTTCTCCATGCCTAAGTATAGAAACTGGTTTAAATGATAAATTGTTATGAAAATGTTTAGAATCTAAAACACAGCTATTTACTAAAAGAGAAGATTCAGTTAGTTGTATACTAAAGACAGAAAGTTTCCCTTCCTCAAAATCATAATTATCTAAAAAAGCTTCATGCTTTATTAGTTGATGAATCTCTTTTGCTGCTTTTTCAACTGGAGAAATAACATGGTCCACTCCAATTTCTTTGTAAAGCGAGCGCATATTTTGACCTATTTCTTCAAAGTTACTTATCCGGCTTATCGTTTTTTTAGCACCTAGTTTT
>JACNFT010000064.1 GCA_014384505.1 Cryomorphaceae bacterium
AAAAAAACTCTTTTCATTAAATCAATTTCTTAATTTCGTTAATCATATTTTCTGCTAAAGCATTTGCTTTATCTTCTCCTTTACTTTCTGAATATATCCTTATGATAGGTTCAGTGTTAGATTTCCTAAGATGCACCCATCCTTCTTTAAAATCAATCTTTAATCCATCAATAATTGTTATTTTTTCGTGCTTAAATTTTTCTTTTAAGGCCGTAAAAATAAAATTTAAATCGATTTCAGGCGTTAATTTCATTTTATTTTTTGAAATAAAATAATTAGGGTAAGAATCCCTCAAGGTCCTAGCTGATATCTTACGTTCGGCTAATTGCGTTAAAAATAAAGCAATTCCTATCAAAGAATCTCTACCATAATGCATCTCAGGGTAAATAACTCCTCCATTTCCTTCTCCTCCAATAACAGCATTAGTTGCTTTCATCTTCTCTACTACATTCACCTCTCCTACTGCTGAAGCCTCATAACTTCCTTTATGTTTATTTGTAATATCACTTAAAGCTCTAGTTGATGAAAGATTAGAAACTGTATTTCCTGGTGTTTTACTTAACACAAAATCAGCCACTGTCACCAAAGTATATTCTTCTCCAAACATAGATCCATCCTCACAGACTAAAGCTAACCTATCTACATCAGGATCCACAACTATTCCAAAGTCAGCTCTTTCACTGACTACTAACTTTGATATTTCTGTTAAATTCTCCGGCAAGGGTTCAGGGTTATGGGGGAATTGGCCGTTTGGTTCGCAAAATAATTTAACACACTCCACTCCCATTTTCTTTAGCAAATTAGGCACCATAAAACCTCCAGTTGAATTTACAGCATCAACTACAACCTTAAATCTTGCTGATTTCACTAAAGCAACATCCACTAAGTCTAATTTCAAAACTTCTTCAATATGTTTTTCATTAAAACTATCATCAAAAGTATAATTTCCTAAATCATCTACTTCAGTAAATTTAAAATCATCATTTTCAGCTAAGGATAAAATATTCTCACCATCAGCTGCTGATAAAAATTCTCCCTTAGCATTCAATAATTTCAAAGCATTCCATTGCTTAGGATTATGGCTAGCTGTAAGTATTATTCCGCCTGCACTTTTATGCAATTGAACAGCAACCTCAATAGTAGGAGTTGTAGAAAGTCCTACATCCAAAACATCAAAACCACAGCCCATTAAAGTTCCTGAAACAATATTACTTACCATCTCTCCTGAAATACGAGCATCCCGACCAATAATTATAGTATTGGAGCTTCTGTGTTCTTTTCTTATAAAAGCAGCATAAGAAGCCGTAAAACGCACAATATCCAAAGGTGTGAGCGCATTCCCAACTTCCCCACCAATAGTACCTCTAATTCCTGAAATTGATTTAATTAATGTCATAATCTATTCTATATTTTTTATACAAAACTAAAACAATAATCTTATATTTCTATCTTTGCAAAAATTAATAACCAATATAATATGAACTTCTTTTTAACAGACATTCCTGAAAGAACAAAAAAGCCCAGAGAAAATGGATTAACTATGATGATGGATAAAGGATTGAGCATCAATGATACTAAGAATTTTATTGAAATGTGTGGACCCCATACTGATATCATTAAGTTAGGTTTTGGAACTTCAGCTATATCTCCCAATATTGAAACAAAAATAAAACTTTACCAAGATGCAGGTTTAATGGTATATCTGGGAGGAACTTTATTTGAAGCTTTTATTATTAGAGGAATGCTAGAAGAATATATAGCATTACTCAAAAAATGGAATATAACCATGTGTGAAGTTTCTGATGGTAGTATTGATATATCTCATGAAGAAAAATGTAAATATATTACTGATCTAGCTAAAGAGTTTACTGTAGTTTCTGAAGTAGGTTCGAAAGATGAAAATGTATTAATTGCTCCTTATAAATGGATAGAGCTTATGCAAAAAGAATTAGAAGCTGGAGCATGGAAAGTTATTGCTGAAGCTAGAGAAGGGGGAAATGTTGGTATTTTTAACAAAACAGGTGATGTGCGTTCAGATTTAATTGATGAAATTTTAACAAAAATAGCTAGTGAAGATATTCTTTGGGAAGCGCCTAAAAAACCACAACAAGTTTGGTTTGTAAAACTTTTAGGAGCTAATGTAAATTTAGGAAATATAGCTTGGGATGAGATAATTCCTTTAGAAACACTAAGGATAGGTTTAAGAGGAGATACTTTTAATACCTTTCTAAAAAATTAAAAAATGAAGCACTATTTTATACTTTTTATAAAAGGAATGAGCATGGGGATTGCCAATGTAATTCCCGGTGTTTCTGGCGGAACAATTGCACTAATAACGGGTATATATGAAGATTTAATAAATTCACTTAAATCATTTGACACCAAATCATTAAAACTAATCACCTCAATTGATATTATAGGATTTATAAAATACACCAACTTATATTTTTTACTAGCAGTTTTTGGAGGAAGTATTGTCAGTGTATTCAGTATTGCCAGCTTATTTAAATATTTATTTATTCACTACCCAATTCTTATTTGGGCATTCTTTTTCGGACTTATTATTGCCTCTATCTATTTTGTAGGGAAACGAATTTCAAAGTGGAATAGCACTACTATCTTCAGTTTGGCAATAGGAACTTTAG
Source organism: Cryomorphaceae bacterium (assembly GCA_014384505.1). GTDB lineage: Bacteria > Bacteroidota > Bacteroidia > Flavobacteriales > BACL11 > UWMA-0277. The sequence continues at coordinate 2,646 of JACNFT010000064.1, forward strand.
TAGCCATATCTCTTAGTTTTATGACACCCGCTAGTGAAAATGATAATCTGTTTTTTGTATTTATCTGTGGTATTATAGGTATAAGTGGAATGATGCTTCCAGGATTATCTGGCTCTTTTATATTGATATTAATGGGCAATTACGAATTGCTTATGGTGACAGCCATAACAGAACTTAATATTATTTTACTGAGTGTTTTCTTTCTAGGATCAGCATTTGGACTTATGAGTTTTTCTCATATACTTTCCTGGGTATTTAAGCATTATAAAAACCAAACTCTCGCCCTACTTACAGGCTTTATACTAGGATCATTAAGTATCATTTGGCCATGGAAAGAGGTTGCAGAAAGCATCAGTATAAAAGGAAAAGAAAAAATCATTGCATACAATTGGTACTTTCCAAATGAACTAAATACTGAAACTATACTAGCCATCCTTCTTATATTGGTGGGAATACTTAGTGTATATGCACTAGAGAATTTTGCTATAGATAAAAAATAGATGCGCACTTTCGGATTAATAGGTAAAACCCTATCACACTCATTTTCAGAAGGATATTTCAATGAGAAATTCCATAAGGAAGATATTAATGATGCTGAATACAAAAATTTTGAATTAAACAATATATCAGAATTTACAGCTTTAATCAGTAAAATAAAGCACTCAGGACTAAATGTAACCACACCCTACAAGGAAAGTATAATTCCTTTTTTAGATGAACTAACGCCACATGCAAAAGCTATAGGAGCAGTAAACACTATACAATTTAAAGGCAATAAATTAATAGGACATAACACCGATACAATCGGTTTTTCACAAAGTATATATCCTTTACTAAATGAAAGAAACAAAGCCTTAGTTTTAGGTAATGGTGGAGCTTCAAAGGCTATACAATACGCACTAAAAACACTAAATATTGAATATAAAATAGTCAGCAGGAAATCCTCATTTGATTATTCAGATATAAGTAGTAGATCGATTGGTTATTATGATATTATAATAAACACAACGCCTTTAGGTACCTATCCTGAAATAGCTGATTTCCCACAGATACCTTACAAGGAGTTAGATGAAAATCATTTACTCTTTGATGTGATTTATAATCCAACAGAAAGCGCATTTCTACGCTTTGGGAAAACAAGAAATTGCAGCATTAAAAACGGATTAGAAATGCTAGAAATTCAAGCTGAATCATCTTGGAACATTTGGAATAGTTAAGTTGTTAAATATTAGTAAATTTGCAATCAAATATAAGAAACATGAACGAAAAGAAAGAAAAAGAAATTATTGAAGAAGTAGCTATAACTACATCTTCTCAGGATTCAACAGCCAATAATACTGATTTAGAGATTGAACAAGTAATCGAAAAAATTGATTTACTTTCTCAGAATGATAACCCCTACTTAGTTTCAAAAGAGATAGAAGAATTAAAATCTATTTTTTACAATAAACTTAAAGAAAAGACAAAAACTCAAGAAATAATTCTTGAAGACATACCTAATAAAGTTCAAGATGAGTCTTCTGAAGAAGAAAGTAAAGAAAATACGTTACATCCTCTAGAAATTAATTTCAAAACATCCTACAGTAAATTTAAAAAAGTAAAATTTGAATATCGTAAGAAAAGAGATATACAGGAACAAGATAACCTTAAAACTAAACAGCAAATAATTGCTGACATTGACAAACTAACTCAAGAAGATGAGTCTATAAAAAAGACTTTTGAGCATTTTAGGATCCTTCAGGAACAATGGAAAATCACAGGGCATGTTCCTCAAACTGAAAATAATAACCTTTGGCAATCCTATCACCATCATGTTGAATTATTTTACGACTACATAAAACTAAATAATGATTTAAGAGATTTAGATTTTATCAGAAACCTAGAAGAAAAAACAGCTATATACGAAAAAGCTGAAGCATTACTAAATGAAAAGTCATTTAACAAAATGCACAATACCCTACAAGAACTTCACGAACACTGGAAAAATGTTGGTCCTGTAAAAAGAGAACTCCGAGAAGAACTTTGGGAACGCTTTCAAAACATAAGCAAAACACTAAACAAAAAACGTAATGACTACTTCTTAAAAGAGAAGGAAAAAGTTCAGAAAAAGATTATTAAGAAAGAAGAAATCTGTAAGAAAATTGATTCTTTAACTTCAGAAGAAATAACTTCACATAAAAAATGGGAAAAGACCACTAAACAATGCTCTGAACTTGAAAAGGAATGGAAAGATATTGGTCGATTAAACAAAACTGAAAACAGCATTGCATGGAAAAGTTTAAGAACAGTCTTAAATAACTTTTATGATAAAAAGAATACTTATTATAAACAGAAGAAGGAAGATGGAAAAAGTATCTTAAAAATAAAAATTATCATCTGTGAAAAATCAGAAGAGTTACAAAACAGCACGGATTGGCAGGGAACAGGAAACCAATTAATAACACTACAAAACGATTGGAAGAATGCCGGGTTTTCATCTGCCGATCAGTCCAATAAAATATGGAAGCGATTTAAAGCCGCTTGTGACACTTTCTTTAATGCTAGGAAAGCACATTACAAAGCCATGGATAAAGAGAAAGAAGGAGCTTTAAAAGAGAAAAAAGAACTTCTTCTCACTCTTAAAGAATTTAAAGCCTCTTCAAATTCAAAAGATGATATTAAACAGCTTAAGGAATTTTCTAACCAATGGAAAAAGATAGGTTATATTCCTAGAGATAAAATGAAAATAAATGATGAGTTTTTTGATTTAGTTAATGTAAAATTTGAAGAACTAGGTCTAAGTAAAAAAGTATTAGCAGAAGAACAATATAAAAACAAAGTTAGCTCGATAAAAGGAAATGATAAAGCCATTAGTAGCGAGAAACAGTTTTTAAGATTAAAAATAGATAGCCTTAAAAAGGAAATTTCTCAATACGAAAATAATATATCATTCTTTGGTAAAAATAAAGGCACTGAACCTCTTAGAAAGCAAGTTGAAGAACAAATCGCAAAAGCAAATACTGAAATTAAAGCTCTAAAACAAAAACTTCAAATCCTTAATAAAGGATAAATGCACTTTAAACTTGAATCAGAATTTTCTCCTACTGGCGATCAACCATCAGCAATAAAACAATTAGTTGATGGATTAAATGATGGGGAGGATTTTCAGACTTTGTTAGGAGTAACAGGTTCAGGAAAAACATTTACGATTGCAAATGTGATTAAAGAAGTTAATCGCCCCACCCTTGTATTAAGTCATAATAAAACACTTGCTGCACAACTCTTTAGTGAATTCAAGCAATTCTTTCCTGATAATGCAGTGGAATATTTTGTATCCTATTACGACTACTACCAACCAGAAGCCTATATTCCTAGTTCAGGAACTTATATTGAAAAAGATTTATCCATAAATGAAGAAATTGAAAAATACAGACTGAACACAACTTCTTCGCTACTTTCTGGAAGAAAAGATGTGATTGTAGTTGCCTCTGTAAGTTGTATTTACGGAATTGGAAATCCTGAAGATTTTCATAATGGAATAATTGATATTGCTGAAGGAGATATTATTAGTCGAGATCAGTTTTTACAAAAACTTGTACTTGCTCTTTATAGCCGTACAACTGCTGAATTTACTAGAGGTAATTTCAGAGTAAAAGGAGATACAGTTGATGTATTTTTAGCACATAATGATATTGCTTATCGTTTTCATTTTTTTGGAAATGAAATTGAAGAAATTGAAAGCTTTAATCCAGAAAATGGGAAAATAATTGATTCCCTAGAAGAAGTTAGGGTTTATCCTGCCAGCATCTTTGTTGCCTCAAAAGACAAAATACAAGGTGCCATCTCACATATACAAGATGACTTAAGAAAACAAGTTGATTATCTTCAAGAAATAGGACTTTCTACTGAAGCAAAACGATTAGATGAACGCACCAACTTTGATCTGGAAATGATAAAGGAACTAGGCTATTGTTCAGGAATTGAAAACTATTCTAGGTATTTTGATGGAAGAAATGAAGGCAGCCGACCTTTCTGTTTATTAGATTATTTTCCAACTGATTTTATTACTGTGATTGATGAAAGCCATGTAACCCTACCACAAATACGTGCTATGTATGGCGGAGATAAAGCAAGAAAAATTAACCTAGTAGAACACGGATTTCGTTTACCTGCTGCAATGGACAACAGGCCACTCAAGTTTGAAGAATTTGAAATGATAAGCAATCAAACTATTTACGTTAGTGCTACTCCTGCTGATTATGAGCTAGAAAAATCTGAAGGTATAATTGCAGAACAAATTATTCGCCCAACAGGATTGCTTGAACCTATAATTGAAGTGCGTCCTTCTGGAAATCAAATTGATGATTTACTAGAAGAGATTAGAATACGAATTGAGAAAAGAGAACGAGTACTAGTTACTACCCTGACCAAAAGAATGGCTGAGGAATTTAGCAAATACCTAACAAAATTTAGCATTAAATGTCGCTATATCCATTCTGATGTTGACACTTTAGAAAGAGTAGAAATATTAAATGGATTAAAGGAAGGAGAATTTGATGTGTTAATTGGAGTAAACCTATTAAGAGAAGGATTGGATTTACCTCAAGTAAGTTTAGTTGCTATTATGGATGCTGATAAAGAAGGATTTTTAAGATCAGAAAGAGCTTTAACCCAAACTGCTGGTAGGGCTTCTCGAAATATTAACGGACTTGTAATTATGTATGCAGATAAAATTACAAACTCAATGAAAAGAACTATTGATGGAACCAATAGAAAAAGAGAAAAACAACAGGCATACAATAAAAAGAATGGATTAACACCTCAACCCCTAATTCAGAAAAAAGGAAATTCATTAACTGATAGTTTAAATCCTTACAAAATTACCGGACCAAGCACCAATAAAAATATACCAAATATTGAAAATGCTAATAGCGATCAGTTAAAAAAAATGATTAGTCATACAAAAAGAGAAATGGAACGTATGGCGAAAAACCTAAATTTTATGGAAGCTACTCGTTTACGAGATGAATTGCAAGAACTAGAAGAAAAGCTTAAAAATAAGGCATAAAAAAAACGGGCATTAAGCCCGTTTTATTTTGTATATTATATTAAGCTAATTAAGCGTTTACAATATTTTTAGCTACTGGCCCTTTTTCACCATCTCCTGGCTCAAAAGATACCGCTGAACCTTCTTTTAAAGTTTTGTAACCTTCAATTTGAATTTCTTGGAAATGCGCAAAGTAATCAGTTCCGTCTGAACCTTCAATGAAACCATAACCTTTACTTGCATTAAACCATTTTACTGTTCCTTCCATAATTGTTTTTTTAAATTTTATTAATACTAGTGGGAACAACCCCACAAAACTGCGGCAAATATAGTAAAATTTTAATACAAATTACTTTTTGACGATAATAATGTATTTTTCAATAACATAGCAATTGTCATAGGTCCTACTCCACCAGGTACAGGAGTAATGAAATTACACTTATTTTTAACCCCTTTAAAATCTACATCTCCTAGCAACTTCCAACCACTTTTTGTCTTATTTGACTTAATTCTTGTTATTCCAACATCAATAATAGTAACCCCTTCCTTTACCATATTAGCTGTAACAAACTCAGCTTTACCTAAAGCTACAATTAAAATATCAGCTTTTTTAGTAATCTCAATGAGGTTTTTTGTCCTGCTATGCGTAAGTGTAACGGTACAATTCCCCGGATTAGTATTTCTTGCCATTAAGATACTCATTGGCGAACCTACTATATTACTTCTGCCAATTACTACACAATGTTTTCCTGATGTTTCTACCTTATACCTTGCTAATAATTCTAGAATTCCCGCAGGAGTTGCAGGAAGATAAGTAGGTAAATTTAAAACCATTTTACCAATATTAGTTGGGTGAAAACCATCAACATCTTTTGTTGGTAGTATGGCTTCAGTCACTTTCATTTCATCAATATGACTAGGTAAAGGCAATTGCACTATCAAACCATCAATATCAGAATTAATATTAATTTTCTCCACTTCAGCAAGTAATTGCTCTTGGGTAACATTTGTATCCAAACGAACCAATGTGGAATTAAATCCTACTTTTAAACAAGCTTTTACTTTTGCATTTACATAGGTTTCACTTGCACCATCCTTTCCAACAAGTATTGCTGCCAAATGTGGTTTTTTACCTCCACCTGCAACTAATTGAGCTACCTCAACAGCTATCTCATCTTTAATATCATTTGATGTTTTTTTTCCGTCAAGTAAAATCATTGTTGTTTTAATTTTCTTTATTCAAATCTCTCAATACTAACATTTACTAGTGTAACAATCTAAATCCTTACTTTAATCCTGGCGATCCTCCTTGG
>JACNFT010000106.1 GCA_014384505.1 Cryomorphaceae bacterium
AAAACTTTACAATCCTTTATAGATAAAAAACTATGGGATGAAGCAAGAATCTTTACAGCAAACAAAACATTAAATGAGGGTGTAAAAGCACCCAATATTGACGGTGAAATTATTATTAAAGAAGAAATTAGTGGAGATATACTTACTTATTACAAATCAATTTCTTCAGTAGAAAAAATATGGAATGATTTTACATCTGAAAATCAACTATATAATAAAAATGAAATTCCTGAATCATTCTTCTTTTGTGACAATAAAAAGGATGCAGATGAGTGTGCTGAATTGGTTTTTAACAGAATAAAACAAGCTACTGCAGGTTCATTATGGTCCTATGAAAAAGACAATATTGAATTTCCCAAAAAAGGAGATTTGTTTATTATAACAGATTGGGAGGGAAATGCAAAAGCAATTATAGAAACTACCAATATAGAGCAAGTTCCCTTTAATCAGATTACTCCTGAATTTGCAAAAACAGAAGGAGAAGGTGATAAATCCCTTTCTTATTGGAAAAAAGTCCATTGGGATTATTTCTCTAGAGAAATGGAAGAATATGGAGAAAAACCAAGTGAAGAAATGATAATTATATGTAAATATTTTAAAATCATATATGTATAACATAATCTACACCATACTTCTTTTCAATATCTTAATAATTGTGTTTAAGATGTTTGAAAAATACAAAGTGGATAATTTACAAGCTTTAATAGTAAATTACTTAACTGCAGCAGGATGCTCATATTTCTTTTTAGAGCAAGATTTTTCATTAAATCATGTGTTAAATTCTAATTGGCTGTATCATTCAATGATAATAGGAACCCTTTTTATTATTGTGTTTAACTTTTACGCATTCGGAACCCAAAAAGTAGGAATAGCAGTTACTACTGTAGCAAATAAAATGTCCTTAATCATCCCTGTATTTGCAGCACTTATTTTGTATCCTGAAAATAACACTTTTGATGGATTAAAAGGAATTGCATTTCTGTTAGCACTTATAGGTATATATTTATCCTCCACAAAAAAAGGAAAACTAAGTTTTGACAAGAAATATTTATGGTTAATTATTTTAGTATTTGTAGGTCAAGGAATATCAGATTCAATATTTAATGATTTTGCCCAAAGTTTTAAGGAAGTTTTTGATAAAGAAAGTTATTTATTCTTTATGATCTTATTTATTGTTGCTAGTGTTAGTGGAACTTTAATTTTAATAGGAAAATCATTTAAAGAAAGGCAAGCAATTAAGTTAAAAAGCGTCATCTGGGGAGTTATTTTTGGTATTCCAAACTTTTTCTGCCTGCTATTCTTTTTAAGAGCTTTAGCAAACTTAAGTAGTTCGATAGTTTTTCCACTAGTAAGTATGGGTGTCGTTGTGAGTTCAAGTTTAATTGGAGTGCTTCTTTTTAAGGAAAAGCTTAGTAGAAATAATTGGATAGGGATTCTACTTGCTATTTGTGCAATTTATATTTTTTCTCTTTAATGTTTAACGATACTTACAAAGAGGTTAAGAACCATACTACAGGAATTTACAAAGAAAAAGGAAGTAAGTTTATAGCCTACTCCTATCCTGTTTATTCTGAAGATCAAGTAAAAGAAAAACTAGAGGAAGTAAAAAAACTAGAATATGCCGCAAGACATCATTGCTATGGCTACATTCTTCATGCTGACAAATCAGCACAAAGAGTAAATGATGATGGAGAACCCTCCTCAACTGCAGGAAAACCAATACTTGGACAGATACTATCCAATGATTTAACTAATATACTAATTGTGGTTGTTCGTTATTTTGGAGGAGTTAAACTAGGGGTTCCTGGTTTGATTAGATCATACAAGACTGCAGCAGCTCAAGCGATTCTAGAAGCTACAATCGTCACAAAAACGATTAAAGAACACTATGAAGTAAGTTTTAAATACCCTCAAATGAATGATGTAATGCGACTGGTAAAAGAATTTGACCTTGAAGTAGTGAATACTGACTTCCAAATAGAATGTAAACTTATATTTGCAGTTCCAAAAAGTAAAACTGAATTGGTTGTTCAAGCTTATAAAAAAAACCATGAATTAAGAATAGAATATATTAAAACCCTATAATGAAATTACTACAAGAACTTTGCAATATCCATGCTCCAGCAGGAGAAGAATTTACTTTAACTGAATTTTTAATAAATTATGTAACCAAAAACCAAACACAATGGGAAGTTAAACCAACCCTACATTATGGAAAAGGTTTTCAGGATAATATAATTATGGTGTTTGGAAAGCCAAGAACAGCAGTTTTTGCACATTTGGATTCAATAGGTTTTACCGTAAGATACAATAATGAAATTGTAAAGATTGGAGGACCTGTTACAACTGAAGGAATTGTATTGGTTGGTGAAGATTCTAAAGGAAAAATAGAGGGTAAAATCATTAAAAATAAAGATGGAATGTTTATTGATTTTAACCGAACAATTGAAAGAGGAACTTCCCTTACTTTTAAAGTTGATTTTAGAAATACTGATGATTTTATACAAAGCTGTTATATGGATAACCGACTAGGTGTTTGGAACTGCCTAGAAGTAGCTAAAACACTGGAAAATGGAATTATTGTATTTTCATCATGGGAAGAACATGGAGGTGGTTCAGCAGGGTATTTAGGGAAATTTATTCAAGAAAAATATGGAGTAATGCAAGCGCTTATATCGGATATTACTTGGGTAACTCATGGTGTAGAACACGGTAAAGGTTGCGCAATTTCATTAAGAGATAGTGGAATTCCAAGAAAGTCATTCATAAACAAAGTAATAGCGATTGCTAAAAAAACTGAAATTAACTTTCAATTAGAAGTTGAGGATGCTGGAGGTAGTGATGGTAATGAATTACAAAAAAGTAATTATCCTTGGGATTGGTGTTTTGTTGGTGCTCCTGAAGACCATGTGCACTCCCCGAACGAAAAGGTACACAAAGCAGATATACAATCCATGGTGGATTTATATACCGTTTTATTAAAAGAACTTTAAGAACCCCTTTTCTTTACTTTTAACACCCTCTTCTTTCATTCTGCTATATAGGAAATGGATATTCCAAACAAGTATTAAAGCAAAATATACAATTTCGAATACTCCATATGATTTGAATGGCAGTAATAACAATAGAGAACATAGCATTGAAAGCCCAATAAACATGGAAAAAATTCCAGTTCTTAAATATTTTAGAGAACGAAATAAACCAAATAAAAAGACAAATAGATTATAAGTAAAAAAGAAAAGAAAGGCTGGAATTCTATGAAAAACCTCATAATCCATAGGGATAGTAGCGGTAAAGAATAATGAAAAAGAAGAAATAAGCAGCAATACTTTTAAAGGATAACGAAACCTCTTTTGTTTGAAATAATATCGCAATGCTGTATAGGCATTTAGGAAAATACCAGTAGCCAAAAATACTAGGGTTGAATTCCATAATAACCAAGTAGGTTCTTGTACCCCAAAATCAGAAAGTGGTTTTTCCATTGGATTAAATCCCGGATTCAAATACCAACAATAAAGTGGAGCTAAGATTCCCACAAGAATACAGAAAATAAGATAAACCCTTCTTAATAGTTTTATCCTAAGATATTCCATTAATAAAAGGCAATATCTTTTACAGGACCATCAACTACAATTGTGTCAATATATGAACCTATATCTAAATCGTATTTGTAGATAGTGTTTTTACTATTTTGAGCATCATTAATATACAAAACATCTCTGTTAAAATATGAAGTTGTTGAGTCAGCTGGATTGTAAATTGAGTACCTTTCATCTTGGAAGCACAAAACATCAGAAACTCTACTTAAAATAGAAGTTACTCCTGTACCAGAATTAGACATACTATAAATTCCATTTTCAGCAGTAAAATAATAAATATTATCATTATCATCTGAAATTAAATTATTTGCATTATAAATACCTGTTAATGAAACATCTGAAGTAATGCTCATTTGCCAAGGGTTTATAGTAACCAAAGTAGCTTCAGTTTTTACATTAACTACAGCATTAGTATCGTAAATACCTTTGCAAAGCACCTTTAATCCATTAATAGCTACAGCTGAATTAGGATTATCTCCAATATGCAAACTACCCATCATGTTAGCAAAAGGAACCAACTCATCTCTATAATCAATAGCTACAATAGTTGAATCCTTTAATGAATCAGCAACTGCCCCACCATTCATAATAAAGGAACGAAATGATTTAGACACAATAAAAACTGGTTTAGTGCTATCTCCTGTCTCAACATCAGATGTCATTTCCATTCTATCTATATCAACAACCTTAACCTTAGCATCATCTTTATCAACTGCAAAAATTCGCCCCATAGCGACAAAATCAAAATCAACAAGATTCATAAATCCACCCGCTTCACCTTTAATTTCAAAAGTTTCAACATTAGCAGAAAAAAGGCTTTTTTCAGTTGCGATAAAAGCTTTTGTTCCTTGAAACTTTATCTTATTTACATTGTTAAGCGCAATACCATTCACCTTTTGAAAAATATTACTACTCAGTACTCCATTTTTATAGAAGTTAACGCCATTTTCAGTAACAATATATATGCCATTACCATAATCTTTTGCAAATGTAGGTGTAGGCTCATTCTCTTCTTTACAAGAGGAAACAAAAACCAAAGCAATAAGTAAGTAGTTAATTAATTTCATGTGATAAATTTTTAGCAAATATAAAAAAAGAGAGGCAATTGCCTCTCCCTTTAAATCAAAATCTTATTTACCCAATTAGTTAAAGCAATATCCGCCAGGAATAATACCAACTTGTACAGAATCAATAATAGTACCCTCAGTAGTGTATTTGTATGACCAGCCACTTTGTGTGAAGTCAACAGCATCAGTTCCGTAAACATAGCCACCATGAACTCCTAAGCCATAAAAGCTCTTGTTAATTAAAGCAGTTGTTGGTAAAGCTGTATCGTTAACATCAAAAGCATAAACTGCTTTAGACCAAGAACCATCAGAGTAATACAATGTAGTACCAGCATCATCTATAACTAAGTCCTGAGGATGATTACCCACTGCAAATGCATAAGTTGCTTCAATAGTATTCCCTACAATTTTAACTAAATTACCAGCAGTTTCTGAAACCACATTCCAATCAGCATCATATTCAGTAAAGCCACCAGTTAGTACCCAAACCGCACCATTAGCATCCACTACAACAGAGTTTGGCTTATCACCAACTGTTAAAGTAGTTTCAACAGCATCCGTAGTAGTATTAATAACCGAAACTGTATTGTCAAGTCCCCAACCACCAACATTACATACATAAGCAAAGCCATTAGCAACTGTAATTCCTTCAGGACCTGTACCACAAGCAATAGTTGATGAAATTGTATTGGTTAGCAAATCAATAACCTGGACCCCATTAATACCCCAATCAGTAACATAAGCCTTATCATCAGAAACCTTAGCCATATATCTAGGTGAAACAACATCAATTGTATTGACATGCATGGGAGTAATATCAATTTCTTCTGAGTTATTATACTGATCAACAAAATAAATAGAACCATTAGCTGAATTATAATTACCTTCATTAGTAATAAAATATCCATTTGTAAATGATTCAGTTGAAAAAACCTCAATCTTTGCTGAGTTATTAACCATAACATATGCGTTTTCTCCGATTAAATTCATTGACTGTACAGTATCGCCCAATACAATAGTTGGTGGAGGATTATTATCTTTTTGACAAGCAGACATTACAGTAATTGCTAGAGCATACATTCCGATCTTTCTTAAATTTTTCTTCATTTTTTGTTAATTGTTTTTGTTTAGTTAATTGTATAATTTATAGTGAGTAGTAATTCTCTTCCAGGGTTAGGATAGTTCTGATAAGTGGTATAACTTTTATCCAGTAGGTTTTTTACTTTACCAACAAGTGTAATAGGTAGCTTTTCAAGGGTGTATTTAATAGCAATATCAGTTAAGGTAAAGCCATCTAACATGTTGTTATTTAAGGAAGAATGACTTGTAATCACCTCACCTGTGTAGGATGTGTTTAAGCTGTACTGTAGGTTATCCTTAGTAAGGGTGAAACTGATGTTTCCTTTATGAAGCGGAACATACCTAAGCTGCTCACCTACTGTATTGTCCAAAGGGTTAGTGGCTAATTCATTAGTGGATTTAGTAAAAGCATAGTTCCCTGCAATACTCAATTCTTTAATTTTAAATTTTGCTTTTACTTCCACACCTCTACACCATACTTGTTTTATGTTATTGGGTATCCAATTGCCATTTTCCATTTGCTGCCAGAGTATCATGTCCGATATATTTAAAGTATAGCCAGTTAGGCTAAGGCGGACAAGCTTTGTAGTAACATCAAAACCCAATTCTTTATTCCAAGCATCTTCAGGAGTTAAATCAGGGTTTCCGTTAGCCCCTGCTCCTGCCCAGAACCTATCATTAAAGGTAGGTGAACGAAAGTTTCTATTGTATTTGAGCCTGAATTTTATAGCAGGACTCAACTCGGCCTCAAAGGCTAAGGTTGGCATAATAGGAACTTCAAATGTAGTTTGCCACTCCTTACGCAATACGGTATTGAAAGCTAAAAAGTCCGACCTGTATTGTAGTGCCGAAAAGGCAGCTAAGCTTCTTTCTTGCTTACCCATAGAAACATAATTGTTGTTGGTCAAATTGTTAGCCCTAAAAGCTCCCCCAAGGTTAAACAAGTAATTTCCTTTTATCAACTTAACATCCGCATCAGAAATATAACTTTCAGCTAGGTAATGGCTGTTGATATTTTTCAAAATTTCAGTATAGCGGAAATCCTCTTGAAGATAGGCCTGTTTTAGGATAATGCTAAAATGATTGACCTTGTGGTTTAGGCTAAGTAATGCCCGCTTAGCCTTATCGTACTGCTTGGCATCCGAAAAAGGAGTAGTCATGTTTTGTGGCACTTCCCTATCCTGCTGGCTTGCCCAATAACTAAAGCTATAATTAGTATGTGGGCTTAACGTGTAGCTCATATCCAACTGTTGGTTTTGTGATTTTATCTTTCCGTAGTCATTGCTAACTAAAGGATGCCCCATAAGAGTGGTATTTATAAACTCAAAATTATTAGCATGACTTAAAAACTGTAAACTCCCTTTGGCTAAAAACTTCCCATTGGTAAGTGAAAAGGCTAAGGATTCACTTTGTAAACCATAACTCCCCCTAGTTGTACTTACAGAAAGAGCATTTTTATGTATTGATTTTAAATCAGAATTTAAGTGTACACTCCCACCCACTGCCCCAGAACCAAATACAGAAGCATTACCACCATGAACTAGCAAAATATCAGTAAAATTAAGGGTATTGATACTTGAAAAATCAGATAAGCCATTGGCAATAGAGTTAAGAGGAACCCCATTCCAAAGGACAAGAGTATGGGAGCTGGAAGTACCCCTAAATGTAGGAGTAGCCAAGGCACCATATTGCTTTATATATACGGATGAGGAGGAGCTAATGATGCTTGCTAAATCGCTACTAATACCTTCTGATAATGTTGCGGACTTAATAACATCCATTTGAGTACCAATAGTATGAGCGATAAGCTTACTTTCCATTAGCTTTACTTCAGGTAGCCTAATGGTATCCATAGCCATTTGAGCTTGTAAATTACTTACAAAACCCAATAGGAGTAATATGTATACTATAATCTGTTTCATCTGCCTACCGTTTTATCCAGAAACGATTCGGTTTTGTTTTGCTTAGCAGGTCTTCTGACTTGGTCCTTTTGAAGTTGGCCTTCCCATTTTTCAACAGTGGCACTTGTAGTATTCAAAATAATACGGACTTTACAGCTTCTGGTAAAGTTGAGGAGTTACACCTCATTCCCTTTTACACTAAAATAGTGTACTAAACTTGGCGGTAAATATATAAATTTTGTTGTCAGATACTTATTGGTTATTGTTTATTTGAATTGCACTGAATTATCTGCACTGAACGATAAAGCCAATGATGGATTGTGATAAATCATACACACGATTGGTGTCTATTTTCTGACGATTGGCGTCTATTTCCTGACGATTGGTAGCTATTTCCTGACGATTGGCGTCTATTTTCTTACGATTGGTTTCTATTTTCTGACGATTGGTGTCTATTTTCTTAGGCTTGGTGGCTATTTTCTTGCGTTTGATGTCTATTTTCTGAAGATTGGTAGCTATTTCCTTAGGCTTGGTGTCTATTTTCTGAAGATTGATAGCTATAATGCCCAACCGAACTAGCTACTATTTATAAAAGAAAAGATTGCTGTACTCTGTTGGCAAAGATAAATTATGTCATAGCGAACCTTTAGGTGTGGCTAACTAAAACGATAAATAGAAAAGATTGCTTCACAAAGAAGTTCGCAAAGACAAAAAAAACCAACAACTAATCACTCAAAACAGCCCTCAATTATTGGGTAGTCATCCTTTAGTAAATAATCCTTATACTGAGTACGCCATACACTAGCATCATTAGGAAAACGATAGACCTCAACCTTATTGTTATAACTGAGTATCTTTATAAAATAGGATGGCACCAAAGCACCTGTGGGTAATAGGTTGCTAGCAAACTCCAAGACAATCCTTACCCTTACCGAGTACTTTTGGGAAAGCTGCCTTTCGTATTTCTCTAACTTAGCCCAAGGTCCTCTGTTTAGTTTTTCGTGTTGTAGGGCACAATTCAGAAAATTGAAAGTAGCCTTTAGTTTATTATAATCACAGTTAAAATCAGCAGCTGGCGCTAGGTGGCCTTTGTCCCATACATTTTTGTAATAATCTGCATTATCGGATGTAGTACCTGCAAACTTGCTGTCCTTTTTAAAATTTAGGCCTTTACGGCTAAAGCCACCCCCTGGGCACTCCACTA